>NZ_CP154625.1:1544501-1853401 GCF_051148895.1 Terrisporobacter vanillatitrophus | reverse complement strand
TCTAAATCTTTTAAGTCTAGGATTTCTAATAGTCCACAAAGGCAACTTTTAGATGTGGCATCTTTCACTGCTTTAATACATGCATTTGTCACGTCTTGCCCATGAAAGTCTAAGCCTAAACCAAACTCAATTATATATCTTCCCGTATTTATCCCTCCCTCAGAAAACTATATTTGTGTTTTCATATTAAATTTAAAGCAACTCTCGTGCCAGTTTTTAAATATTTATTTATAAATAGTTGAAGATTTACTTCAAGTTGTTGATTTTTCTAAATTCACAAAAACAAAATAAAAAAAGATATGCTTGAAATGTAATAACCTCAAGCATATCTTTTTACGATTTTGATACAAATTTGTATCACCTTGTATCATAATAGTTATATTTTCTCAATTATGAGAATTTTATTGTTTCAACATTTGAGAAACTTTTATTCTTTTAACATCAATTTCAAATTTTTTTATGCGTCTATAAAGAGAGGCTCTACTAATTCCAAGTCTTTTAGCTGCCTTCTCCACATTTCCATTAGTTTTATCTAGTATATCTTTTATATTTTTACATTCTAACTGTTCCAAGGAAGTTTCTCTATTATGAGAATTATTGAGATTATTTGACATATTTTTCTCATTATCGTAAATAAAATCATCTCCAGCTATAATATTACTGTTACACAAATAAAATGCTCTTTCTATATAGTTTTGAAGTTCTCTTATATTTCCTGGCCAGTTATATTCCACAAGCTTTTGCAAAAACTCTGCACTCATGTATTTCTTTTGATCTGGATATCTTTCATTAAAATGATTTAGAAATTTTTCAGCACAATAACAAATATCATCTGGTCTCTCTCTTAATGGCGGAATATCTAGTTTCAATACATTAAATCTAAAATATAAATCTTGTCTAAATCTTTTTTTCTCAACCTCTAATCTTAAATTTCTATTTGTCGCAACTATTATTCTAATATCTAATTCTTTTTCATAATTTGCACCTAATCTTTGTACTCTATGCATTTGCACTATTCTTAACAACTTAGCTTGAAATTCAAGTGGCATTTCACCAATTTCATCTAAAAATATAGTACCATGATTAGCTAGCTCAAACTTGCCAGGATTGCCCTCTTTTAAAGCACCTGTAAATGCACCTTTTTCATATCCAAATAATTCACTTTCTACTAAGTCCCTTGGTAAAGATGAACAGTTCACTGCAACAAAAGGTCCATTAAATCTATTGCTGGCATTATGTATTGATTGAGCAAATAACTCTTTTCCTGTGCCACTTTCTCCTTCTATAAGTATACAACCATCATACCTTGCATACTTTTTTGCTAGCTGAACTATCTTTTTCATATTTGGGTCTGTAAAATATATATCATCAAATGTATAAGTGGCACGATTTCCTGTAACCTTGTTTACTGTTTTTAATAAATGTTCTAACTTTTTTAATGCTATAGAATATCCTGTTACTTTTCCATCAGTAATTATTGTAGATACATGAACACTGCAATTCAAAATTTTATCATTTAAATTAATCCTACATTCATTAAAAGTCTTTGATTTTCTAGTGTTCCACGAAGCAACATTATCCCAATCAATATCATTTATAATTTTTCTAAAATCTAATGTATTAAGTTCATTTAAATTTTCTTCTAAAATTTTTTCTCCTGATTTATTCATCCAAATACTTTTGAAAAACTTATCTAATAAAATTATTCCATCTGAACTTCCGTCTAAAGCTGTTTTCATTATTTCAAAACTATGCTTTTGTCTAATTTCTTTCTCAATTGCAAAGGCTGCAGCAACTACTATTCCCAAAGAGTGTGAATACACATCTCTTGCATCACCTGATACATCTATACATCCTACTATTTCTCCATTTATTCCGTGAATTGGTGTGGCGGAGCAAGTCCATCCATGTTGCACTTCACAGTAATGCTGTGCACCTGCCATTTGTATAGCAACATCTTGATCTAGAGCTACTCCTATAGCATTACTCCCAACTATTTCATCTGTCCATAATTGTCCCGGTTCCAATTTCAAATCTTTTGCTTTTTTATTTATAGTTTCATCACCCATTGTTTCTATAATATATCCACAACTATCAGTTAAAACAAGTAAAAAATGTGAGTCTTTTACTATTTGTAGTAGATTATTCATTATTGGTATTGCAATGTCAAGCAGCCATTTATTTTCTTCTTTTATACTTTTAAACACTTCTTCGTCTACAATTTTACCTCTTCCACCATAAGGGTCAACCTTATTATTCTTACATTTTCTCCATGAAATGGCCACATTCTTCTGTACAGACTTATCTATTTTATTATGATTAATGAATAATTCCCAGTTTTTTCTCATCGCTGCCAGATCCATAAATATATCCCCCTCTCCTTTGATTAAATCGACTTATTAAATATAAATTTAATCAATATGTGATTTGACTGATTATAAATGTTTCTGCTAATGATTATTTTCTATAGATATATTCATTACTCCTTTTATAATATACTTCATAAATTATTTATTTAGGTAAATATAGGTCCAAAAATATATGAAAAGCCTGCTTTACTAATAAATAGTATTGCAGGCTTTTTTAATTTTTATTATTTTCTTTACTCCCATTTAAGGCACTTATCTTTAATAAATTTTTTGTTTTCTTTGGTAAAATCTATACTTCCTGAAACGCAAATAACTCTGTCTTTATATCTAAGTAGATACCCATTCTTTTCTTTATTGTCTTTATAAACTTTTATAGCACCCCAGTCCTTATCTTTTACTTCAACATAATCATGATACTTATAAAATTTTAAATAAGAATTGAAAATCTTATCTAATACCCATTCATATTTACTTTTACAAATTTCATAATCAAAATATTCTTTACTAGGGTCAGAAACATAGTCATAAAATTCAACATTATTAAATTCATCATAGTAATATTTATAATTACTAGCAAGGAAAGATTCTGATCTTGCATAATATAAATTAGTATTTTTTATTTTAATATGTTCAAAATCATTTATACTCATAATTACTGGCTTATTGGGGTCACGCACATAATTTACCATATTTTTTCCAGTCAGAATAATATTTATAGACAAAAATAACCCCACTGCAAATGTGATAGTACCTAATACTTTTCTTACTTTCTTATACTTTGATAATGTTATGCTTATAAATTTAATAATAAAAATGATAAGTAAAAATGTAAGAATAGACATATATATATAAGCTAAATTGTTTATCTCATCACCTATTAAATTTAAAATCAGAAGGATACACATACTTAGACCAACATTCTCATAAGCATTCTTTATTTTAAAAGATTTATATGAAATATACTTTATATTTTCTCCTAACTTGAAGGCTTTTTTAGATTTAAAATACCATATTCCATCTCTTATTGTTTGGAATATTAAAAAAAATACTATTAATAATAAAACCATCATTACAAATAAACTATTATTGTCTGATATTTCACTGAAAAACAAATAACCTTTTTGAAATATAGAATTATATACCAACATAGTAACCAGAAAAATATAATAAATCATATTTATCAATATGGATTTTCGCACTTTCTTTATTACTATTTCTTCATCAGTTTGTATAGGTGTTGTGTTTTCATCTTCGGTATAAAATACAAAATATTTGCCAAAAGTTGAACATAAATATGTCCATCCCCCTGCTTCACAGTATTCTATATATTCCCGTTCAGAACCAATTTTAATATTATCAGTAAAGTTATCAACTGCAAATTTGTACTTAGCTGGTGGTGATTTTTTAAAGATAAAAAGTCCGCACCTTATGTCAGATAACATCCACCCTTCTAATGCTTTTTCTTCTAAATATTCTTCTATAGCTTTACACTCATGTTCTCTAAAGAACAATAATTCAACAAGCATATTTTTACTTATTCTCATGATTTCCTCCCATATACTTTGCCCCTTCATCTACCATGGATTTAAGTCGCATGTATTCTTTATTTAAAGCTTCATATCCTTCCTGGGTTATTATATAACTTCTCTTCCTTCCATCTACTGCTGTTTCTCTTATTAAACCAGAATTTTCAAACTTGCCAAGTAGGGCGTATAAAGTTCCTGGTCCTACTGATATTCTACCTTCAGATATGTGCTCAACTTTTTTCATAATGTCTACACCACAACATTCATTTGTTAAGGCTAGTAATACATAATACATGGGTTCTGATAGTGTCTGAAGTTGCTTTCTAGCCATTTTTAAAACCTCCCAATTATTTAATTTTAAATATGTTAATTTATAATTATTTTAATAATTTTTCCTAAATAAAAAATTGCTGCCAATATAATTAATACTGTACCTAAAATTGTATCTAAATCAGTAAAACTTCCTATTAAAATTATTATTAATATCGAAAGCGTTATTACTACAAGATCAAAATATGCCGTCTTTATTTTGAATTCTTTAAGAGTTGGGTATTTTATATCTTCTTTTAGTTTGATACATTTACTAGACTTTAAATACCATAAACCTGTTCTTATAAGATCCACAACTGGCAATATAAGAAATATGACAGAAACCATTATAAGTAATAAATATCCCTCTCCATATGATTCTATGTTGTTGCCCCAATTAGGTACAAAAGCATCATATACAGTAGAACCTATTAAATAAATACAACATAGAAATGTAAATAAATTTACTAGCATTGATTTACGTACATTTTTTAATACCATTTCTTCGTCCGTATGTATAGGAGTTATATTTTCTTCTTCACTGGAAAATATCAAATATTTATCAGTTTCACATATATACTTCCACCCACTGGCTTCACAATACTCTCTGTACTCACCGGTTTTTAGATCAGTAAATATATCTACAGTATATTTGATTTTGACAGGCTCTCCTTTTTTAAATACAAAAAATCCAGCATTTCTATCTTCTAAGATCCATCCCTCTAGGGCTTTTTCTTCTAAATACTCTTCTAAGGCCTTGCATTCATTTTCTTTAAATAAAGCTAATTTAATAAATGTATCTTTGTTTATTTTCATAACATGCCTCCCCTTTTTTAGATTTATGAATTTTTAAATTTAGTTATTATAATATCGAGTGTCGATAATAATTTGTAAAAAAATATGTAATTTGTATATTTACTTAAAGATTAACATCGAGTATCGATATTGTCAATAAATTCCATTATTATAATATTAGGCTATATTAGACCTGATTGTTGATTTAGGACACAAAAGGGGCTGTCTTAATGGACAACCTTATTTTACTAACTTTCTAATTTCAACAATCAACTAACTATTAATATCATAATCTAAATGGGTTTTTCAATGTTATTAAACCCATATCCCATAAATGCTGTTATAAGACATCCTATTCCTACTACTAAAAGTATCCACCACGCCCATTTGGGAGTAGTGTTATTCTTCTGAAATCTATTATTCTTTAAAATAGAATAATAGTCAGTACACGAATTCCATATTCCATTAAAAATACACCATAATCCAATTATTACTCTTAGAACTATTCCAATATAATATATTACTGTACCATTAGTTATTACAAATGGTATAAAAAATAATATTAACATTACTGCAATAGTTGGTATGTTAACTAAAGTATTTAGTTTTTTAGCCTCCTCTTTTCCCATTTAATCCCCTCCTTTTTAATGAAAATATTCATCTCAATATACAAGTAGTTATTAGTGTATATATTATAATATTCACTATGTACCAAATTTACAATTATTTTTAACAAATTGTAATGGTTATATAAATTTAATTTCTCTACCTTTTACATTTACATCTATATTTAGATTATCATTAACTTAGACATTAAATCAACATAATTATCTAACACAGCCTAATATTGAATTTATGCTTATTTTTATATAAAGAAATCTCTAGAGATTTATGAAAAGATAAACGTTACCATTGTGATTATAATAAGTCTTGTTAATTTTCCATAAAATAAAAGGCACCTTAAATATTATTATTTAAGATACCTTTTGTTGTTATTTTTCAAAAGTTGCTGCAACTTCTTTTAAAGCTTTTGTTATATCAATATGTTGAGGGCAACTACTTTCACATTTTTTACATTCTATACAATCAGATGCTTTTCCATAAGTTTTTGCATAGTTTCCATAATACATTCCTTGAGTTGAGAAACCTTTATTATCAGATTGTTTTTCTGCATTATAAAGAGCAAAGTAATTTGGTATTGGAATATTTTTAGGACATCCCTCTACACAATATTGACATGCAGTACAAGGTACAGCTATTGATTCATTTATCATTTTTACTGCTTTATTGATAATATTTAATTCTTCTTCATCTAATGGTTGGAAGTTTTTCATATATGATGTATTGTCTAATAATTGCTCCATAGATGACATACCACTTAGTACCATCATTACATTTTCATGACTTGCTGCAAATCTTATTGCCCAAGATGGTACAGACATATCTACGTGATAATCTTTAAATAATTTTTCTACTGATTCAGGTACTTTTGCCAATGTTCCACCTTTTACTGGTTCCATAACGATTACTGGTTTATTGTGCTTTGTAGCTATATCGTAGCATTTTCTAGATTGGATACTTTCATTGTCCCAGTCTATATAGTTTAATTGTAATTGAACAAAATCTACTTCTGGATGAGCTGTTAATATTTCTTCCAATAAGTCTGCTTTGTCGTGGAATGAAAATCCTGCACTTTTTATTTTGCCTTCTTCTTTTTTCTTTTGAACAAATTCAAATACATTAAATTTTTTGGCTATTTCATAATGTGAAACTCCTAAATTATGTATTAGATAATAATCAAAATAGTCTACTCCACATTTTTCTAATTGTTCATTAAATATTCTTTCTAAATCTTCTTCTTTTTTTAGAAACATTGTTGGCATTTTTGTAGCCAGTGTAAAACTTTCCCTAGGATGACGCTTTACTAATGTTTCTCTTATAACTGTTTCACTTGTAAAGTTGTGATACATATATGCTGTATCAAAGTAAGTAAATCCCCTCTCTAAAAATGTATCTACCATTTTATTTACTTCTTCGTAGTTCACAGTTGTTGGATCTTCCATATTTGTTACGGGTAATCTCATATATCCAAATCCTAATTTTTTGCTCATAGTATACTCCTTTTTATAAACATATTTTTAGTAAATTTTTCATTTTCTCATATTTATATCCTAACACTTGGAGTTAACTCTAAGTCAACTGTTTTTAGTAGATTTTTATTTTAGTATTTTAAAGTAATACGCATAAGAAGTAAAAATTAGGAGGCTATGCTCCCACTTTAAATTAACCTTATATTAAAATTAAAAAATTCTATTTTTACTTATATCTATCCTTTAATTCTTTATACATACCTAGAAATTCCTTTATTAAAATATAAAATGATACAATAATAATTATAAAAATTCCAATTATTAAAGCAATGGATATAAGTACGTTTAAAGTATCTATAATTATTCATCCTTTCTATAACTATATTTTTTATATGATTACTAATTTAAATTATACATTTTACAATCATCTATTAGACTAAATAATATTCCCCCCAATAAAATATACCCTGCCTAGTAATAACCCAACTGTCCCATGGCATCTGTGTAAGTGGTTCAACTGGATAATCTATCAAATCATATACTGTTTGATCACCTTCTATTGCACCTTCTGGTGGTCGTCTACAACTTTTGTAATCTATCTTTAAAGTTATTGATAGCAAAAGAAGATCTTTTTCCTTTGCAGCAACTCCCATTCTAAATACTGCAAATCTCAAGGCTCCTATTGGTGTTAAAAATATATATGATAGTAATCCTAATACTATAATTATTGGAATTGCTATCTTATACTTAGTTTTCTTTTTCAAAATATTCAACTCCTTATAATTAATTAAATTTTTAATTTTTTATAGGTATTCACCACCACAATAATAGCACAAACTTTCCTACTCATTATATTCCTTACTGAATCGTTAGGTTATTTTCTGTTAATGCATAACAAATATAATACACCTAAAAACAAAAATAGGAGCATCTGCTCCTACTTCAAATTCATATTTATATTAAATTTTATGAAATATGTATTTAAAATTTTAACTAATCTTTTCATATCTTTGCCATCTATTCGGTATCAAATCAAACAAAGGATAAGTTATCATTATCATTAATATTTGCAATTTAATTTGTAGCATGAAGTTGTTTAAAATGATGATATGATTAAATAGAATTATATTTACAATAAAAATAATACCAAAATATATTCCTCTATCTACATTGTGTTTAGGCTCGTATATTGCATTACAATTTGAACATTTCAAATGTCCATTAATAAAAACTTTTAATCTGTCGTAGAATGAAAAGCTACTATTACACTGAGTACATTTTTTTATAAATACGCCCCTTTTTATTTTGTTTTTTAAAAAAGTTGGCTCTAGTAATAATTTGCTTTCTATTATAAAAATTAATATAGCAATAACTAGTGGTAATGTTTTAGGCAAATTTCCAGGTAAACTTGTAAATACAGGTTCCATTAATAAAATCACTCCAAGCAACACTATAACAACCCCAGCATAAGTGAGTAATTCATATCCTTTGATGTATTTTCCATCCTTATAGTTTTTTATAAGAAAATACATTCCTGAAAGAAATATTAAAGTTCCAACAAAAACTATAATCCATAATAGCATCTCAAAATCTCCTTTTCTATAAAGTTATATTTATTTTTTTCTATTTGATGCTGGTAATTCATCATACATAGCATCAAATAGTCTTGTTAAAAATCCCCTACTATCTACGTCATTAACAAGCAACATTTCCTTTGCACCTTCATAAGGTAATTCATAAGAAGCAGTCGGCATAAGTGATTTTGCTGAATCAACAGGTTTTACAAGTAATCTGTCGTCATAAATACCACCTACAATTTTACCACGGTAATAAATAATAAATTCTCCCATCATAGCTCTATATGAAATTTCTTCTAACTCAGATAATTGTTCTAAAATAAAATCCAAATACTCTCTACTTGAAGCCATCTTTGTCCTCCCCCATAAATTTCTATTTATTTATATGATACCAAAAACATTTTCATTTCGCATTATTCATAGGTTTTATTACACAATTAAAAAAGACCTATGGAACATATAACTATACTCCATAGGTCTCAAATGTCGACATAAATCCCCAACATTATCATTATATCTGAAAATTCCGATAAAAAACAGTCTTTTTCTTATGACATTTTTCTTATAACATTAAATAAATAAAGCTTATAAGGAGAGATTGTCATGAAAAAGGGAATTCTTTTATTATCGTCTGTAATTTGTGGAGTGTTTTTTGTATTTAAACTATTTAGTAATAAGAAAGATATGGCAAAAACAAAATAGTATAACTATAAAAAAAGATATAGGATTTAGTATTATACTAATCCTATATCTTTTTAATATATATTTAATAACAACTTAAAATTTTTTATATCTCTAATAGCTAAATGGGAATTTATCAGTCCAAAAATGCTCTAATTTCATTTGCTATCTTTTCATATTCGTAGTTATGGATATAATGACTACAATCCAGTTCAATCATTTTTCCACTAGCACAATTACTAATATACTTTGTTTGAATTTTCCTCCAAGTTTCCTCATTCCACCCTGTTCCATTTCCATTTGAACAAAACATTAAAATTGGTATATTGGGTATTTCGCCATCTGAAACTACTTTTACATTTCCCTTAATATAAGTTACCTCATCTATCATGGTGTCTGTTGCAGTTCTACTATAAAAAACAGCTTTATAGATATCTTTTTCAGTATCAGAAAGTGTCCCAAATTTTACGGCATCACCATTGGCTATTTGTGGAATCATCCTTGTAATACCTACTTTACTAGCAAACTGTCCTAATTTTATAGTCAACATATCTATTTCGTAATTCTCATATGCCTCTGGAACAGCCATATCAAGTCCAATAATTGCACTAACTTCATTAGGGTATTTCTGTGCCCAATACAAAGCTTCTATTCCAGACATAGAATGGGGACATAAGACATAAGGTCCATCTATTCCAGATTTTTGCAAAGCAGCTCGTGTTTCTTCTAATATAGTATCTATATCTCTTTTTTCATTAACTATGTCACTAAAACCATATCCAAATTTTTCTACAACTACTATTTTATACTCATCACTTAATAAGGAATACAAAGACTTAAAATCCAAAATAGGAGAACAGGTTCCTCCTCCAGACATAAAAACAAGGTTTTTTGTGCCTTCGCCTTCAGTATAAATACTCATTTGTTTATTATCAACAGTAACCATTGTCCCCAAGGGCTTCAATAGTTCTTTCTCTTTTTTTGATTGAATACTATGATTTACATAACAGATTAATAATAGTACAACTATAATAATTATTGTAATTCCAATAACCTTCATAACTTTTTTCATTCTCATCTTTTTAATCTTCCTTAAAATTCTTACTATATTTATTTTTTATATAGCATATCTATATGTGGAATATTATCCTCTAAATATTCTTGTGAAACAGCTTTAAATCCAAGACTGCTATAAAAATTAAGTAAGTATGATTGTGCCTGAATTTTTATAGCATCTTCAGCTAAATTATTTTCTATAAATTCAATAGCTTTCAGCATCATTTTTCTTGAAATTCCTTTTCCACGATAACTTTTCTTAACAGCCACTCTTCCTATTGATATTTCATCGTAAGAAACTCCTTTTTCTAAAATTCTCAAGTATGCAACTATTTCTCCATTTTCTTCAGAAAATAAATGATAGGAATTTAAATCTTTATCATCACAGTCTAGATACGGACATTCTTGTTCCACAATAAATACTTCATTTCTTAATGCTAAAATTTTGTATATTTCTTCTACATTAAGTTCATTAAATTTTTTAATCTTCCAATTCATAAAGTTACCTCCATCTACATTCTACTTAAACTCCCTATAAAAAACATATATAAATAAGATCATGTTAATTGGTCTAAAAGTAAAATAAATCTAGTTAATTTAAATTATCTATTTTCTTCAAATGTAATCTCTGAAGAATATTTTTTTCTATTAATTTTTTCAGAGTCTAAACGTAGTTTATAAAAAAACTGTAGCCAATCTGGCTGTATATCTACTTGATCTGCTAATTTTTTAAGTGTTCTTTTACCTATACGCCTATCCATTATAGCAAACATTCTAATGATTGGATTTTCAGATACAATACTTTTTTCAATAGGTAAACCTTTATATTCTCTAATTGCTTCAGTAACATCACAAATATCAAAATCACCATTATTTATTGACATCTCTATGATTTTATCTTCCACTGCTTCGTTTTCTTCATTATATAAATATCCATCACCAGTCCATTCTCTATTTGGCACATCAAGTTCTCCTTTAGTCCTACATTCTAATTTGTAATATCCCTTTACGTAGTATGCAAATGGATTTGCTTTAGCATATTCATTTTTATCAACTCTAACACAAAATCTTCCATAGTCATCATGTGCGTCATGATAATGTGTTAAAAAATAATGAACACGCCCTCTCAAACTTTCACATAAAAACTTTTCTTCTAATTCTTTTTTTAACCCACTCCATGATTTTCCCATATATATCTCCTTCTATAGCTCTCATTTAATTAAATTTTTTTATATATAACAACTCAAATTCTGACCTCATATCAAGTTGTACCAACTATTAATATATTAACATTATTTGTATCTTTCAGTTTACAAAACTTACATAACTTCAATATATATAATATAATAATATAATACTATATTTGGATTAAATAAAAAAACAAATGGATGTCTAAAAAAGGTTAAAGCTATAATAGCAAATATCAAATTTTACACCTATAGTATTAAACAATGCCTTTACTAGTTGCATATATTTATAAAATACTTGAAACTCATAATGCTCATTTTTGAGTGTACCACTGTATTTTTTTTGTGATGAATCAGAAAGACTATCTATAAAGTCAGGTTCCCACACACAATTTAAATGTAATTTTTGTTATAATTAAATTAACAATTGTTATATTTTGTGAAATAAATTATAAAAAATAACTGTACATATATTTGAAATATATAAAGATTTTATAATGTATAGAAGATTGTAAAATTAGATAGACTACATATAGAAAATCTAGCATAATTATGTAAAATAACCGTATAATAGGGGGGCAAGATGAAAAAGATTCTTATGATATCGATTTCTTTCATAATTACTGCTTTGTTTGCAGTAGGATGTAGTAGTAAGGGTGATGTTCAAAAATTTAATATGTATGAGATAGCTTTAAAAGAGGCTAAAAAAATCGCGTCTGAACAGGGTTACACTTTAAAATCAGAAAATTTAACTGAATCGGATATTTTGATAGGGGACTCTGATGTATTTGAACTTATAAAAAATGCAAGTATAGAAGGTGGTTACTCAGAAGAGAATTTTAAATCTGTAACAAAAAATATAAAAGTTGTGGAATATGAGTTAGAAGAAAAGTCTAAATTTAAAGATATGCCAGTTACACTTTGTTTGGTAGTAGACGAAGGAAAAGTCATTGGAGCTTATTTAGATTACTCTGGATATATGCCAAGCATTGCACCTGTAGATTTTAAAGGTAATTTTAAGCAATTATAAAAATATAAAAAATATTAACATTGTAGAACAATATTTATACAATGCGAAGTAAATACTATGATTATTTTATGTGTTCACGAAAACATCTGTTTTGGTGTACACACTATTTGAATGTAATTATTGTTATAATTAAATTAACAATTGTTATATTAATATGAATTAACATATTATATCAAATTTAAGTCATATAAATATTTATATTTGGAGGGGCTAATGTAAAAAAAAAGAAAATTGGAATAGGTTCACTTTCTTTATTACTATTTATTGTTGGTTGTTTATTTAGTTTTACATTTAATTATCTCAGTATAGGAGATAATATCTTAACTTATATTGGTCTAAAAGCATGGTCTAACGGCAATAGCGGAACTCATTATACAATATTTTATTCTCTATTATTTTTTATTCCATCATTAATTTTTGGTTATAAATTTAAGGAGGACTTTGGCTCAAAAGTTGGTAAAATACTGTCTACGATTATGATAACAATGATAATCGTAAATTCGTTATTTTTTACTGCCATTTTCTAAATCACAATTTTAATATAATGCGAAATAAATATTATAATTATTTTATAATTTCGCCAAAACATTTGTTTTGGTGGACACTTTTTTAATAAACATTCTTCTATAATTAAATTAGTCATTAATACAAATTGTAAATAGAAAAGGAGTGATGTAATATGGAATTAACTACTAGTACTACTAATGCATTTGGGATATCTACAAGTTTTATTTATATAGCTGTATGTATAGTGATTATAGGAGGAGGACTTTATTTATATAAAAAACTGAAGTCTAATAAATAAGTCTAATAAATCTCTTTTTTATTGAACAGAATAATACATTCTCAAATTTAATATATTATGAAACAAGGGACAGGACCATGTACTCCTATATTTTCTTATTGTATAAAAAGAGATAAAATCTAGTGGGATAAATTAGTAGAATCTACAATTTTAGCTTTAATTTTGGGGACTATAACTAATCTTATATTTAAAAAGAAATAAACAATTTTAGTAAAATGTCAAATAAATTTCAAAATAATTAATGGCTGATTATTTTACATAAATATAAAAGTGCAATGGTTATATAATATGAAATAAAATGGAGGGAGATAAGATGAATTTTTCAAAATTCAGAAAATTAGATTATATATTATTTTATTTAATTATTTCGGTTATATTTATAATTCAATTATTAGAGTTATCATTAACTCCTGTAATAGGTATATTAATAGGAGCTATAATACCAGCTTTAATTTTAGGCACTATAACTAATTTTATATTTAAAAGGGAGTAAACAATTTTAGTATATTACGAATTAAAAAATCCAATATAAATTTATATATTTACTCTTTTATATTTGTTTGTAAGATTTTTTATATATAAAGACCTTAAACTATCAATAACTTCACTTTCCATATCTTTTTTTCTTATTAAGGTTGCCTTATTAGCATTTAAATAAGTTATAAAATAATCCTTTGACTCAAACACTTCATAAAACTGAGCATATTTAACTTTTATCTCTCCTTCAAATACTTTACTTTTTACTATTAAAAAATCTTCGTAAAAGTCTAATACTTCTTGTGAATTCAATGATCCTGTTTTATCAGTCTTTATTATTCGTTTAAATTTCATTTCAATTTTTAATATAGTAACCAAAATTACTACAATCATTAATATAATCCAATAATATACAAGCCCTATTAAATCAAATTGATTTTCACTGTAAATAATTTGCTATAATTCATGTTTCCCCCCTTTTAGCTTTATTATCTAATAGATTATAATTTAAATGGAAAATATAGTAAATAATTGCACTTGTAAACAAAAAAGTAATTATCACAGTGGTGCCTAGTTATCATAAAAAGGCCCTGGTCCTCGAAGGTTTCCAGAGCTCTAATCATTATAACATATTTAGTTATATTATAAATTATGTTCAATAGTTTATAAATTATTAACAAGTTCTTAATGTAAATTATGATGTTTTTGTAGTTAAATTTTTATTTATTCTATAATTTTCATCTATTACATTATATTTAACTAAAGTATCCAGTATCTCATCTATTTCAATCTGTAGTCTTTCATCTGTATATCCTGATTTTATAAATTTACTTCTTATTTTTTTATAAAACTTATCCTTATTAAAATTATCTTTAGTATATATAAAATTCAACATAGTCTCTGTTAAATCAGTATATTCTAGCTTAAACACACTGTAAATTCTTTTAACATTAGAAATAATATTAATTAAATTATATTTACTTTCTATATCTTCAAAACCATCTATCATTACACGTAGCATGAAGGCAATAAATTCAGTTAAATCAAATCCATTTGTCTCAATAGTTTTCAGATGATTGTAGTATTTAGCTCGTCTATCTGGCAACATATAGGATATTGAGAATAAATTATAATTACTCAGCCCCTTGGATACTAAATAAAGATATGAATATGCTCTGCCAGTTCTTCCATTACCATCTATAAATGGATGTATGTAGACAAAGTAAAAATGTATTACAATTGCACTTATAAGTGGATCTAATGAATTCTTTTTAGCAAAGTCCATCAATGAATTCATATACTTGTCTAGATTATTGTAAGGTAATCCTTCATGAACTATGTCATCTCGTCTGTTTACAATATCAACAGGCTCTTTTCTATAGTCCTTAACTGCTTCATCTAGTATTATTGAATTTAGTTTTAGTATAAACGATTTAGAGTATGGACTTTCTTTGCTTTCTAATCCATATTTTAAAGCTAGATAATTACTATATACAGCTTTTTCATCTTTAGTTGATGGGTTTCGCTTTCCTTCTATAAATTTGGATAATTCTCTTCTAGTTGTAAAATAACCTTCAACTTCACTGGAATATATCGATTCTAGCTCCAATGTCTCTTTTATATCTATACCAGGCTTTACTTCTAGCTTTACCGTGTTTAACATATCCACTAAATTATTTATTTCTATTGTCTGTCTATAATATAATTCTGTATTATCATCAGCGTATAGACCCAATTTATATTCATTCATAACTTGTATCCTTTCATCCATTATATATTAATTACTTATTATATAATTTGATTATACATTTATTTTGGGTAAAATAAAAGCTGGTCTTATGCTAGTTTTATAAATAATCTTATTATCTCTGATTTCATTCTTTTTCCAACTGTTCATATTCTTTTGCTTGATATTCAAGGTACGCAAACTCACAAGTACATTCATAAAGATATTTTTTCTATACATAAATACAATATCTTCACTATCTATCGTATCTAAAAAATTTCTTTCACCAATTAACATATAAATATTTGTTAAACATTTACTGCATCAGTTGCAATACTTCCTATACCTTTACAGGTTGCATAGATTTATAAAATACATGAAACTCATCATGCTCATTTTTAAGTGTGCTACTATATTTCTTCTTTGATAATGTAGAGAGACTATTTATAAAATCCAGCTCCCACACACAATTTACAAGGGTTAACTTTTTAATATCTTTTTCTTTTTTATAACAAGCGTTATATAAGGCAATACTATGCTTTAGCATTTGAAATGCATCATATGTATTAAAGCAAGAATTGTATTGATCTTTGTTAGATGACTAAAACTTTCCAATGACTTGTCTTGCTATCATTGTCAAAAAAGCTAAAAGGGATACACATTTTGTACTGAGACCCAAAAGTTGGACTTTATACTGGAGTGATGTTTCATTCCAGTATTTTTATTTTATGCAGCTTTTAATTCATATTTCATTCTATAATTTACTGGACTATTCCAGTTTAATTTTTCCTTAATTCTTTCATTATTATAATAGTTAATATATTTTTTTATTGCTATTTCTAACTCTTCAAAACTTCTATAGATTTTTCCATAATACATTTCTTGTTTAATTATGCCAAAGAAATTTTCCATGGGAGAATTATCAAGGCATGTTCCTTTTCGAGACATACTTTGAAATATTTTATTATCTTTAAGTATATTTGTATACTGCTTCATTTGATATATCCATCCTTGATCTGAATGAAAAGTTCTTCGATAAGGACAGTCACTTGTAATAATAATAGCTTCATCCAAAGCATAATTTACAGACTTGAAATCTGGCCTTTCTGATAAACTATATGATAAAATTTCACCATTAAACATGTCTAAAAATGGATCTAAATATGCTTTTTTTATAGTTAATCTACCGTTTTTATTAGTTTCATATATTTTAAATTCCGTTGTATCAGTTGTTATCTTTTGATGTGGAATTGATGTATTAAATCTTCTATTAATTCTATTTTTAGCTACTTTTCCAATTGTACCTTTATATGAATTATACTTACGTGATTTATGAGAAAATGATATACACTTAAGCTCCAGTTTTTTCATAAGTCTCCTAACTTTCTTTTGATTAATAACAATACCAGAATTTTTTAATGTAGATGTAATTCGGCGATAGCCATAATTCTTGTCATTATCTTTGAAGATTTTTTTGATTTTTCCTTCAAGTTCTTCATCTGGATTTTCATCTTCAAATCTTTTTTGCCAATACATATATGTTGATTTAGGAAACTTCGTAGCTTCAAGGATAATAGATAATTTAAATTCTTTACGAAGATCATAGATTATTTTTGCTTCGTATTTGTTTTTAACCTTTCTGGAATATTCATCCCTGAAGCACGCAGCTTTTTTAGAAAAGCAAGCTCCGCTTTTAGTAATTCATTTTCACGTTCTAATTCTTGTTCTCTTGTTAGTTTTTCTTCTTTTTTATTTTTATTCATAGGTGGCATTCCTTTCCTTTTAGACAATTCGTCAACACCACCATTTGAAAATTTCTGCATCCATGCTGATACAAGTGTACTATTATTAATTCCGAAATGGTTAGCGACTTCTTGTGCACTATACTTAGTTATAATCATATAGTTTACAACATCAAGTTTAAGTTGTACAGGATAAGAAGTCTGCTTTTTCTTTGTTTTTAATGCATCTTTACCAAGAGACTTATATACACTCACCCATCTTTGAATTTGTGAAATGTTTGGAATTCCATATTGCCTTGCTATTGATTTATACCCACCTTCTCCATTTAAATATGCTGTTACAACTTTTAATTTAAAGTCGTAATTATATTTAACCATAAAAAACACCCCAATCGTTAGAATCTTGGTCCAACAATTGGGGCGCAGTACATTTTTGTGTACCCCTTTCACTTACTTAGTATAATTCAAAAATTCATCTATTATTACAGCAATTATAATCCCTATATAAAAGCTTATTAAATCCATCCATAAATAATATATAACTTAGATTGTATTTGATTTTTATTAATTGAGATATTAGGTAAGGTATCAATAAGTTTTTGTGCACTATCATACTCTTCTCTTTCTATGTATCTAAAAATTAATAATGACTTTGCATTATTACATAATTGTGGATTATCACAATTACCTACACGCTCAAACAGCTTTTCAATTTCTTTTTCGTACTTATATTTATTTTTCACACCATACATAAATAATGCACCCACATTTTTTGTAGGTGCATTTTTTATTCTAACTTTTTATAGATTTTACTCATTTAATAACTTCCTTTTTTCACATATTTGGTAATTATATGTAGTATTCTTCTAAATCCATTT
Source organism: Terrisporobacter vanillatitrophus (assembly GCF_051148895.1). GTDB lineage: Bacteria > Bacillota > Clostridia > Peptostreptococcales > Peptostreptococcaceae > Terrisporobacter > Terrisporobacter vanillatitrophus. The sequence continues at coordinate 1,835,153 of NZ_CP154625.1, read as the reverse complement.
GTGGTGTAAATGTTTTGCAACCACATTCACACTTATACACCTTTCTATTACTTACCTTATCAACCTCTACTGTAATATCTAGTTCATTTTTAACAACTCCACACTCACTACATCTCAAATCCATTGTATTTTTATCCTTTGGTATAAGATATATTACGTTACCTTCTTTTATTTTTCTCATTATCTCTCCTCCTTCTATTTTCTATTACTATTTTTTATTTTGATCAACACATACTATATATTTTCTTTTATAGTGTCTATTTTTTATTCGATTTCTAAAATTCTAGCAATTTTTATTTCCAACTATTTTATTCTATTTATTAATACCCCTTTTTTTAATTCTTAAAAATCGTCAATTTATTTTGTAACTTTTTGTTTCTTTTTCATCTTTCATGTTTAAACTCCCAAGTTAAAATGATAAATATTAAAATATTCTGACAATAAAAATAACCTATGGAACATATAACTTTGTTCCATAGGTCTTAATTTTGAATATAGTTTATACCTATCTATGTCAATATCTAATATTCAAGTTTTTTTATTAGTTATTAGTTTTTTCTACATATTTGCAATTTACTTCTATATGATTTAGGAAAAGTAGTAACCTTTCATAAAGTGGATTTACTTTCTCTCCAAATTTAACCTCAAGTTTTTTTCCTATTTCTTTAACTGTTTTTTCACCGTCAATTTCTAAAAATACTGCACTACTGTATTCATCTAGTTCAATTTTTTTATGAGTAGGAATTTTAAACTTTAGTTTTCTAAAAAGCTTTTGAATCTTATGGTCTTGTTTTTCAAGTATAGTAACTACTTTATCTTCATTTACTTCATATTCAATATTATCGCAAATTTTATAAACAATATCTAAAACTTCTTGATTAGTTTTCATTTTTCTTAATTTTAGATGCCATTATTGCCACAGTTGTAGCTATAACTAATAGAACTAATATTACTAGTGCCATCATGTTTCCAGCCGCGAATCCAGTTGGAACTTTAGGAGTTATAACTCCAGATACTTGTAAGATTATACCTATTAGACCTATTATAGATCCACCAGCAACTAATCCTGAAGATAAACTTATACCGTTAGAAACTCTGATTTCTTTCTCAGCAACATCTTTACACATTTTTTCAACGAATACACGTATTAATGCTCCAACTAATATTATAGAAGTTGTTGATATTGGTAAGTAGAATCCTATAGCTATAGTCATTATTGGTAAGTTTAATAAGAATAAGAATAAAGCCATAACTACACCAGTTATTATCATAACCCATGGTAAATCTCCTGACATTATACCAGAAGTTAATGTAGACATTAAGTTAGCTTGAGGTAGGGCAAATTGTGCATCTACTCCTGTAACAGCTAATTGATCAGCAAGTAATACTATTGTTCCTGTAACAACAACAACACCTACTATAGAAGCTATTGCAAATGCGTTTTGCATTTCTTTCTTATTTCCACCTATTACATAAGTAACTTTTTGAGATTGAGTATATCCTCCAGCTGTTGCTATTGCAACAACCATGAATGCAGCAAATAATAATAATGACTTATTATCAGCATTGCTAGTCCATCCCATCACAACAAACACTAATGTTAATATAACTAATGAAGCTATTGTCATTCCTGATACTGGAAGGTTAGATGTTCCTATTGTACCAGTTAAACGCCCTGCAACTATTACGAATAATAATGATAATATTAAAGAAACTATTGCTCCTACTATTGCCATTTTTACACTTCCAGATATCATGAATGCAGCTACGAATGCTATAACCATACCACCTATAAGTATTAACATTTCACCTGAGCTACCTTCAGAACTTCCGTCTTTAGCAGATCTTGCATTTAAAGTTTCTTTTACAGAAACAATTATTGTTGGTATAAGCTTTATTGCTCCTATTAAACCACCACAAAGCATCATACCTGCTCCTATGTATTTAACATAACTGCTAGATATTGCATTTACATCCATTTGGTTTATAACCATTGATGCATCATTCCATGAATTCATGTTGTTAGATGCCATATCAGTGAAGTAACCGATTAATGGAGCAATACCAAAGTTAGATAATATAGAACCAGCAAACATTGTTAAAGATACTTCTAATCCAACTATGAATCCTATACCTAATAATAAAGGATTTACTTCCATTGAGAACTTCCACTTGTAGAACTTACTTCCTAAGAATGTCATAGTGTTGTTAACTACATTTAAAAATGATCCTGTTAAAACATTTATAATACCACTTATTCCAAAACCTATTCCCATGAACTTGATAGCATCTCCGCCACCTTCAGAAGCAACAAGAGTTTCAGATATGGCCATTGACTCTGGATACATAAGTTTTCCATGTTCTTCTACTATTAAGTAGTTGTAAACTAATGATGAACATCCTATACCGAATAAACATCCTCCTACACCTACTACTAATCCTTCTAAGAATGTTATTTCACTTCCTATAAGGATAATTGCTGGTAATACAAAAATCATACCACTTGCTATAGATTCTCCACCACTTGACATACCTTGGATTATGTTTTTCCCAAGTATACCTTTTGACTTAGCGAATACTCCTATAAGCATTGAACCTATTATAGCACCAGGAATTCCTGCTGCGACTGTTAACCCTGATTTCATACCAGAGTAAGCTGTAGATGCTGCAAATAAAGCAGATAGTATAATACCAATTACTAATACTGCAAGGTTTGTACCTTTTTTTGACTTATCGTTTATATATGGTACATAATCTTTACCATGAACACCACCATAAGCCTCTTTTGATAATTTCTTATTCATATCAATTATTTCCTTTCTTTTCTAATCGTTATCAATTATAGCATAATTATGTAAATTTTGATATATTTTTTAAATTTAAAAACATTTTTTAAATATTTTTATTTTCTATATTATATTTTTCTATTTCCCCTAAATTTCACACTTTTAAGTCTTTTCACAAATTATATGATAGAGTAATCTTGAAACTAAAATAAGATGATTCCTGCCCTGCAGAAACCATCTTATTTATTAGAAATCCTTTTTTTATTATGCATTAACATAATGTCTTCCCTTTGGAATTATAAAGGGTGAATGTGATACTGGATCTTTTATAACCTGGCAGTCCAATCCAAATACTGTATCAATTAACTCTGATGTTATAACCTGATCTGGACTACCTTGTGCAATTAACTTACCCTTACGAAGAGCAAATATATAATCTGCATATCTAGCAGATAAATTTATATCATGAAGTACCATTACAATTGTTGTTCCTCTTCTATGATTTAAATCTGTTAGTAAATCAAGAATTTCTATTTGATAAGAAATATCTAGATAAGTAGTTGGTTCATCTAAAAGAAGTATATCTGTTTGTTGTGCAAGAGCCATGGCAATCCAAACTCTTTGACGTTGTCCTCCCGATAACTCATCTACACTTCTATTAGCAAGTTCTGATATTCCCATTATTTCAAGGGCTTCTTCTACAGCTTTAAAATCCTCTTTACTCATACCTTTGAAAAAGCCTTGATATGGGAATCTACCTCTTGAAACTAAATCCAAAACAGTTATACCTTCTGGAACTACTGGTGATTGAGGAAGTAACCCTAAAACTTGTGCCAACTGTTTAGAAGGCATTGCAGTGATTTTTTTACCATCAATAACAATATCTCCTGAAACAGGTTTAATTAATCTAGCAAGTGTTTTTAATAAAGTTGATTTTCCACACCCATTTGATCCTATAATAACACTAATTTTATTACTTGGAATGCTTAAATCTATGCCATCAATTATAATCTTCTTATCATATCCCGTTACTATATTTTTAGCTTCAAATGATTGTTCTTTCTTGTTCATTATCATTCTCCTCTCCTATTAATACATATCAATAAAAATAGCATATATGGTGCTCCTAAAATTCCTGTAATCACACCTACAGGGAATCTGGTACTAAATACAAATTGACCAATCATATCTGAACCAAGTACTAACAAAGCGCCAACTAAAGCTGATGATATAACATTTGGTGCTCCTTTTCCTACAAGTTTAGATCCTATTGGACCTGCTAAAAATGCAACGAATGCTATGGGCCCAGTAGTTGAAGTTGCAAAAGCAATTAAAAATACTGAACTTAAAATTAATATAATTCTAACTAAATTCATTTTAATACCAAGCGTAGTGGCAAATTCATCTCCCAGCTCTAAAACTTGAAGATATTTTGTTAAAAATAGAATAATAGTTCCAAATACAGCCACAACAATAAATAAACTTGGTACATTCTTCATAGTCATGCCATTTAAACTACCACTTAACCATCTAAGTGCACCTGCAACATCATATTGATTTGCTTTAAGTAATAAAAATGATGTAACAGCATTAAGCATTGCCTGTATTCCTATTCCAATTAGTATTAATCTACTACCTGAAAAACTTGAGCCATTAGACAATAAATATATAAGTACTGATATTACAAGACCTGATATAACAGCAACTATGGATACACTAGGTCCACTCATATGAAGTACTAATATACAAAATACTGCTGCAACACTAGAACCTGAAGTTACACCTATAATATCTGGACTTGCAAGTGGATTTCTAAGCATTGTTTGAAATGTATTTCCAGCTATGCCAAATGATATCCCAACTAAAAGTGCACAAAGCATTCTTGGTAAACGAAGGGTAGCTATGGCAAAGGATGCTCCTTTTATCTTTTCTCCGCTAAGAACTTTAAAAACCACATTTAAAGAATAATTAGTATTACCATATATAAGCATCATGGTGCAAAGACATATTGTTAATACTGCAAGTATAATAGTTACACTTATCATACGAGTTCTTCTTTGATGATAACCTTTTTTAATAATACTTTGAGTATTTTCTATCATATGCTTTTCACCTTCGCTTTCCTAGCTATAATAATAAGAATTGGAGCTCCTAAAAATGCTGTAATAATTCCAACTTCAAGCTCACTTGGGCTACCAATTAATCTTCCTATAACATCTGAAACTGTTAAAAGTATGGCCCCTCCCACAGCTGACATGGGAACTATACTTCTCATATTTCCACCAAAAATAAGACGTATAGTATGAGGTATCATAAGCCCTACAAATCCAATTGGTCCTGCAATAGCAGTAGTTGCCCCACATAATATGACACCAGCTATTGCACATATTATTCTTACAAGTCCTGTGTTTACACCTAATCCAGTAGCCACCTCATCTCCTAATGCCAAAGCATTAAGAGCAGGTGTGGCTATTATACTTATAATTAGCCCTATAACAAGAAATGGTAATATAGCATATATACCTTCCCATGTTGCACCACTTACACTTCCCACTTGCCAAAATCTATAAGCGTCCATAACATCAGCACGTGGAAGTATAAGCAAACTAACTAAAGATGATAAAATTGCACTAATTGCCGAACCTGCCAGGGCAAGTTTTATTGGAGTTATTCCTCCAGCTCCAATAGATGCTATAGCATATACACAAACAGCTGCTATAGTTGCTCCAGCAAGTGCAAACCATATGTATTCATTGGCTGTATTTATGCCAAAGAATGTAATTCCAGCTACAACAAACAAAGATGCACCAGTATTTACTCCTAAAATACTTGGGTCTGCTATTGGGTTTCTAGTAATAGATTGCATAAGGGCTCCTGATATTCCAAGAGAAGCCCCTGCAATAATACTAAAAACTGTTCTTGGTATACGTTCACGAACTACTAATGCATTGAAAGATACATCACTACTATCTCTTAAAGCATTTATCACTTGACTAAATTCCACATGTCTTGAACCCCATGCTAATGAAGCAAGTATACAAATACCAAGAAGAATAAAACTAACTAAATATATTCCTATCGTTTTTGATAATTTCATTTTATTTTATAACTGCGTATCTAATTATTTTACCTTAGATGCAGCTTCTCCAATTATCTTCAAATATTCATCTATTGTTGTAGGAATAGATAATGCACTAGGAGTACAAGATGCCGCTAATGATGATCCATCTTTTATAAGAGCAACTGATCCATTTTTTATTGCTGGTACTGTACCTAATAAAGAATCTTTTTGTAGTGAATCTAATAATTTGTCATCTCCATAAGTTACTATAATATCTGCATCTTTTAATTGATCAATGTTTTCCGCACTCATTTCAACAGCAAAACTAGTTTCATCTTCTGCTAACTTATTTAAGCTCTCTGGGAACTCTAATCCTAAATCAGTTAAATATGCAGCACGTGGATCTGCCGGAAGATATATATAAAACTTACCTAAATCTGCTGGATTAAAGTAACAAAATACTGCTGTTTTTCCTTTTAAATCTGAATACTCACCAGATTTTTCTGCTATTAATGTTTCTAGTTCTTTAACTAATGCATCACCTTCATCTTTTTTACCTATTGCACTAGCGTTCATAGTTATTTGTTCACGCCAGTATGTTTGCCATGCGTTTTTAGGGAATGCTACAACTGGAGCTATTTCACTTAATAAATCATATTCTTCTTGTGTTATTCCTGAGTAAGCAGCTAATATAACATCTGGGTTAGAATCACTTATAGCTTCATAATCTAATCCATCCACATCATCATAAACCACTGGGTTTTCTACACCTAATTCTTTATATTTTTCTGCTGTCCATGGTAATAAACCATTTTTATCTAATTCACCATAATTTCCTTTTGATACTCCTACTGGAACAATGCCTAATGCTAAAGGAACATCATGATTTCCCCAAGCTATTGTTGCAACATTTTTAGGTTCACTTTCTATTACTGTTTCTCCATATGCATGTTTAATTGTCATTGGATATGATACAGAACTATTTGTTTGTGAAGTTGTTCCTCCTTCACCTTGAGTTTTTGCACTTGTGCATCCTGTAATTAATAATGCACAAGCAATAATAATAGAGCCTAGCTTCTTAAATTTCATATGTATCTCCTTCATTTGGTTTTTTATGAATAATAATCATTATCAGTTACATCTAATTATCATTCTATCATCAGTTTATAATCTTGTAAATATTATTTTTCAAATATGAGATAAATTTTTGCACTTAATCACATTATTTATAAGAGATATTTGATACAATTTTAGTAGAATATTAGTACTTGAATTTGGAAACATAAGAGTGGAGGTTGGTCACATGGATTTGCTTAGCAAGACAACACTTAGAAAGCTCGTTCTTGAAAAAAGGGATGCAGTAGACATAGATACAAGAAAAAAATGGGATGAAGAAGTATTTAAAAGAATAATAAACAATGAATCATATATAAACTCCAATATTATATTTACTTTTGTAAGTTTTGGTAGTGAAGTAAATACTCATCAAATAATAAGCCTAGCGTTAAATGATAATAAAATTATTTATGTACCGAAAATCAAATCAAAAGAAAAGGGTATAGAGATATTTAGAATTAACAGTTTGTCTGATTTAAAAACTGGTTATTTTGGCATATTAGAACCATCGGAAAATTGTTCTGCAGCAGATAGTAGTGATATAGATCTTATACTCATGCCTGGTGTAGCTTTTGATAGGCAGGGAGGACGACTAGGATATGGGGCAGGATTTTATGACCGTTTTCTTACGAAAATGAGCAAAAGGGTTGAAAAAATTGCTTTAGCATATCAGCTTCAAGTAGTAGACCGTGTTCCCATGGAAAACTCTGATGTAAGAATAGATGGAATCATTACAAATGATTCATTTATTCATCTATAAATTCTAATTTTCCCAAAAGTAAAAGGGACTATAATCTTGGCTTATCCCTAGTGTAAGTCAAGGTTATAGTTTAGATATCTACTTAGTGCAACAGCCCCTTTATAGTATTAAATATTTTATTCATATGTAATCTACTTCATTATCTTTTTAACTAGGTTTACCTTTTCCTTGTATGGTGGAAATACCAACTTAAGATCTATTTTTGTACTTTTTTTAACTATTGATTTAGTATGTGTAAAAGTATCAAAGCTAGCCTTTCCATGATAGTTACCTATTCCAGAAGTTCCTACTCCACCAAAAGGTAAATGAGCAGATGCCACATGACTTATAGTGTCATTAACACATCCTCCTCCAAAAGTGAATCTTCTTATTATATCTTCACTAAAATCTTCATTTTCAGAAAATACATATAATGCCAATGGATTTTTATGTTTAGAAATATAATATTTTATGTCTTCCATATCTTTATACTTTATAACTGGAAGTATAGGTCCAAAAATTTCATCCTTCATAACACTATCTTCCAAAGTTACATCTCTAAGAATTGTTGGCGAAATATATCTTTGTTCAAAATTCACATCTCCACCAACTACTATTTTATTTTTGTCATTTTGGAGAATGTTGTTTAATCTATTCATATGTTTATGGTTTACTATTCTACCAAACTCTTTATTGTTTATAATATCATTTCCATAAAATTCAGTTATAGTGTTTTTAAGTTCTTCTATAATTTCTTCATATATATGTTCATGGGCCAATATATAATCAGGAGCCACACAAGTTTGACCTGCATTTGTTAACTTCCCCCACAATATACGTTTGGCACTTACTTTTAAGTTAGCTGTATTATCAACTATTACAGGAGATTTTCCCCCAAGTTCTAAAGTTACTGGTGTTAAATGCTTACTTGCTTTTTCCATTACTATTTTGCCAACATTTACACTACCAGTAAAGAATATATAGTCAAATTGTAAATCTAAAAGATCGCTATTTACTTTATAGTCACCTGTAACAACTGCAATATATTCTTCTTCAAAAGTTTCTTTTATGATTTTTTCTATTATAGTTTCAGTAGCAGTTGCATATTCAGAAGGTTTTAAAATCACTGTGTTTCCTCCTGCTATGGCACCAATTAATGGCTCTATAGTTAATTGGAATGGGTAGTTGTATGGTCCTATTATTAAAACAGCTCCATAGTGAGACTTATAAATATATGATTTACCAGGAAGTTGAGCTGCATCATTTTTTACCTTTTTAACTTTTGTCCAAGTTCTTAAGTTTTTTATTGCAAAGTCTATACTTCCATAGACAAATCCTACTTCGTTGGAGTAGGCTTCAAAAATATGTTTCCCCAAATCTTTATTTAGTGCATCAGTTATTTCATCTTCATATTTTTTTATTACATTTTTTAGTTTTTTTAAATTATCAATTCTTTTTTCCACATCTATTGTTCCAATATGGGATAAATAATTTCTTTGATTTTTTAATATATTTTCATATTTATTCATAATTAACCTCTTTTTATCCATTTATCGTTTTTGTTTATCTATATAATATTATACACAAATTTTCAATCATTAAAAAATCTATTCCCTATATAATAAAACTTTTAGGAGATAGATTTATAAATCTAAATTTAATTCTATATTTGCCGTTTCTAAGTCCAAGCCTTCTGTAATAGGAGCTTGTCGTTTAGCTTTAATTGCTTTTTGTGCAATAAGTACTTGTATGTCTGATATCAAAAGTCCTAAAAAAACAAGGAACATAGCCAAGTCATCTTCGTCAAGTTCTTCAGCCAAACTATAAGATAATGTGGCAGCTAATACTATAAGTTCAGCATAACTAAAATCGCAAAACTTGATATCATCTTTGCTATTTTTCTTTGAATTGCCATTTTTACTTGATTGTTTATTACTTTTCTTATCTGTGCTTTCCCTTTTTTTTCTTTTTTTAGCCACCTCAATTTCCTCCTTGCAAATCATACATGTAAATAAAAATCCATTTATTATTCATATGTTTTTAATTTACAAAAAAATAGTACTCTATAAAGAATACTATTTTTTTTATATAATTATGAATTTATTTTTCTACTTGCTAAACATTATACTTTCTTTTTCATCAACTTCTCCAAGAAGCAAATTCGTAATATCCGCATCAGATTTTATATTCCATTCATTATCTTTTTTAGTTAAATTAATTTGTCCAGTTCTAGTTTCAGCTTTGCTATTTTTAACTTTTTCTTCTAAGCTTTTTTCCACGTCAGATTGTTTTACATCTTTTCCAGTTAAACTTTCTTTCATACTCTCTTCCATAACTTCTAGTAATAAATTGCTATAATTAGGTCCTTTTACTTCTACCTTTACAGTTGCACTATCTTTATTAATTTTTTCAGATAATACCTTAGCATTTATTTTTGAAAGATACATTTTTAGTGATTCATCTAAAGTTTTGTTTTCTTTATTTGATTCACTGGATTTGTCAGATGTTTTGTCAGTTGTTGAAGTTTCACTAGTTTCTTCATTTAGTATTTCATCTGAAAGTGTGTTTTCTATAAATTTTTCCGCTTCTTTGCTATCACTTTTCTTTATGGATGAAAAATATGTGTTTACCACATCTGTAGGTGTTTCACTTTTACAACCAGTCATCATCATTGGTAAAAATAGCATAATCATAAGAAAAGTTAATCCGTTTTTTTTCATTTGTTTTATCCCCTTTGTTCTTTTTTATTTCATTAGTCATTTCCCCTAATTTTGTTGAATAATTTGTATATATCTATTTTCTTCTATAAGAGTGTAACATTTTTTATATATATAAATTGTTGTATTGTGGTGGATAAAACAAGAAATTATAGACTTTTTTTCTTATTATTTGATAAATTTTTCTCTTTTTGTTTTGTTTCCTTTTTTATTTTTGTAAAGTCTACATCAACAAACTTACCTTCTTTTATTTCAACTGCTTTCATATTTATTTTAAACTGTCTTTTGTAATCTCTAATTGTATTTAAGTTTTGATTAGTAACAATTGATATGGCAGTACCTTTTTTATCGCCTCTAGCACTTCTACCACATCTGTGTAAATATTCATTTTTGCTAGGTGGAAAATCTAAGTTGAATATATGACTAACATCAGGTATATCCAGTCCTCTAGCAGATAAATCAGAAGACACTAAAATAGTTGCTTTTCCACTTCTAAAAGAAGTCATTGCATTTTTTCTATCTTCTTTACTCATTTTACCTGAAATACATACAGCTTTGTATTTATGGTAGTTTAATTTTTCGTTAATAGCTTCTATACTATCTTCGTCATTTACAAAAACTATGGCTCTCTTAGCACTTACACTAGATAAAGCCTTTCTAAGAATTGTGAACTTTTCTCTTCTGTCACCATAGATGTACATATGATTTATATTTGGGTTTATAACTGACTGATCAGTAGCTTTTATGATTTCCATATCCTTCATCATATAATCACAGAAACTTTGAGATTTCTCATCTAAACTAGCTGTAAATCCTAAAAGTTGTCTATCTCTTAAAGTAGTTTTTATTATTTTTTCAACAATTCCTTCGCCTTTACCACTTACTAAGCTATCAACTTCGTCTAGTATTATAGTCTTTACATCATGTACTCTTAATTTTTTTTGTTGAATTAAATCAAGAAGTCTACCAGCAGTTCCTACTACTATATGAGGCTTCATTGCTTTTATATTTTTAATTTGTTTTTGGATATTAACTTCTCCTATTATGGCAAAAGTAGTTACATCTAAACCTGAGTTTTCTGCTAATAATTTAGATTGGTTTGCTATTTGCATTACTAATTCATGAGTCGGTGCAAGTACTAAAACTTGTGTCTCTCTCTTTGTTGTATCTATTTTTTCTATCATTGGAAGTAAGTAAGCTAAAGTTTTTCCACTTCCAGTTTCACTATTTACTAGTAAGTCTTTGTTTTCTCTTATTTTTTCTATTGTTAATGACTGAACCTTTGTTGGCTCTGTTATATTTTGCTTTACTAGTCCTTTTATAAGTTTTTCATTTATTACCAATTGATTAAATGTTTTCATTTGTTGCTCCTTTAATTTTAGTTAAGTTATATTATACACTTATATCATAAAATATGTCTATGAGTCCTTTTCTTACTATAACTTATTATATCCAAATATTTATGTTAAAAAAATCAAAAGGCATATATTTTCCAAATTAGAAAATACACGCCTTTTAATTTAATTTTATATTTATTTTCAAATTAAACTCTATGCAATTTGAGATATCTTTTCTCCATCTTCACTATCTTCTAAAACACCAAGTTTTTTAGCCACCATTTTAGTAGTACTAGCTTGTACTATTAAAGTTACAAGTATTGTCATAAATACTACTGATGATATTATTTCATATCCTGGAATTTTCATAGAAACTATTATTCCTGATAGGGCAGCTGGTATAACTCCTGTTTCCCTAACCCACATCATAAATAATCTATCTTTAAAAGTCCAGTTTGCACTTTTATCAAAAGCTGTACATATTAAGATTGAAAGTGGTCTTGCCACAAACATTAATACTAAAACAATTAGTAGCGATGGCGCCCAATATGTTGCAAGAGCTCCTAAGTCTACTTGTGTCCCAAGTACTACAAATATTGACATACGACACATTGTACCTAAACTTTCTGAAAAATGTTGTACTGATTGGAAGTCGTATTCTGGTATCCATAGTCCAAATAATTTTTTGTTTCCACAAATTAAACCTGCTATAAATACTGCCATATATCCACTACCACCAAGTTTAACTGCTATTTCATAAGCTAGGGCAACTATTAATAAAGACATTATTGGTGCATAAGAGTGAAATACTCCTATTTTTTTATCTGACATAAATACTGTTAATAAATATCCTATTATTACACCTATACCAATACCTACACCTGCTGATACAAGTAATTCTTTTATACTAGCAAGGGCAGAAAACTCACCACTAGTTACAACTCCTAATAATGTAGAAACTAATATAGCTCCCACCGCATCATTAAATGCTGACTCACTTACTACTGTTTGTTTTATTTTATCCTTTATAGTAACTTGTTTAAAAACTGGTATAAGAGCCGCTGGGTCAGTTGATGCTACCACTGCTCCTATAAGTAAAGCTGTTACCATTGGAATTCCAAAAACTTTACCTGATACTACACCTACTACAACAGCTGATACTATAACACCTACTGTTGACAACATTCCTACGCTTATTTTAACTTTATTTAATACTTTTAAATTTATTTCTTTTCCACCTTCAAACAATATGAATGCTGATCCAAATGTTAATATAAGGTTATTTTCCACTGGAAAAGATTGTACGCTTATTATGTTTAAAACTGCTGGTCCTATTATTATTCCTGCTATTAAATAAAGTATTACGTCTGGAATTTTTAATATTTCACTTAATCTACCTAACACAATTCCTGTAACACCTATTGTTGCAAATATAAAAATTAAATGATTAGTTGCTATTGCTTCGATTGTACTTTCCATATTTATTTTCTCCCTCTTCTTGATTAACAATTGCTAATTATATTCCTTTAATTTAATTAAGTCAATAAGAAAAGTAAATATTATCACCATTTTTTTCCTGGTATTTGCAGTATATTTAGTAATTTTTTACATTATTTACATAATTTTACCAACTAAATTGCAAAAGTTGTATCTAACTTTAGTATAAAATCTTCTTTTATTATATAAGTAGAAAGTGAGCTCACAAAAAAATTTAAGGAGGTAATAATATGGCAGTAGTTTCAACTCCCAATGCTTCATCTATAAAGGTTAAATTTGATCATGGTACAGATTTAAATGGAGACAGAATAGTAAAAACTAAGACTTTTTCAAGTATAAAATCAGGTGCTTCAAACGATGATGTTATGGCTGTAGTAAATGCTCTAGCAGCTATGCAACAACACACTTTAACTGGCACAAACAGAGTGGACAACTCTTCTTTATCAGAGTAATAAAATTCTCTTTACTTAATTAATTTTTAGGAGGTTAAAATATGGATGAAAAAAAACTTATAATGACGTTTAAAAACACTTTAGGTAATAGCTTTTCTGTTACTGTTGAAGATCCAAGGGATGATCTTTTGGAACAAGAGATAATAGATGCTATGAACTTAATAAAAGATAGAAATATCTTCCAACCAAAGGGGTATGACATAGTCACTTGTGTATCTGCTAAGGTAGTTGATTCTACAACTACTGAGTACGATTTAGAAGTATAGTTTTCAGGTGATATATATGGATAATATTCAATCTATGATAGCAAATCTTGGTTTTCCCATTGCTATTTCTCTCTATTTATTGGTGAGAATAGAAGGAAAGTTGCAAGCTTTGACTGATAGTATAAATGAGCTATCCAACAATATTATTAAAATGAATAGATAAAGTAAATATATAAAGAATTTATCATGTTTTAAATGATAAATATAGTCTGTATAAAGATTTTGATGAGTCTTAAAATAAAATTTAAATAGTAATGTAAAAATCAGGTAGATAAATCTTATCTACCTGATTTTTATGATATAAAAGTTGCAAATATAATTTGTTACTATTTTAATGGAACTTTAAACTCACAAAGTACATCTTTCTCCTGTTTGCTCTTATCTATAACTTGTATCAAAATATATTTTGAGTCTTTTGAAATAGGAGTAAACTTATCATATTCTATCGTTCCTAAATCACTTTCTAAATTATAGCTAAAAGTAAGACCCTCTAAGAATTTACCTTTATCATCATAAGCCAACATATATGGATGGGGAGCATTACGTGGAATATCCATCTCTATCTCTGTAGTATTTGGTGTTAAAAGTATCTTATTTAATTTAAATTTATTATTTTCTAAATTTGGTTCATAAGCTATATTTTTACTATCATCCTTTTTAACAGCTATGTTATAACTCCAATTACCTTTTACAATCTTATCTCCCTCCTTAGATGTATATCCTCTGAGTTTTGATATGTTAATACTTAAATTAAATCTTGGTGTTACATCAACACCTTTTTTTACAAGGGGCATTAAATCGATACACTGAATTATTGCATATGTGTTTTTATCTATTTTTTTGCTTACAGTATTATCAACTTGTAATTTTTCATTACTAAAACTAGCCATTACATCCCCATCATTTTCAGCATCATTTATACGGATACGATCCATATCATCTAAATGCCTATTTTCCGATTCTAATAAATAGCTTATATATATGTTACTTCCGTCACAGTAAGCCTCTTGTACTGTAATTCCTATATCTTTGTTTATAACTTTTTCATTTAATGCACTTCCATTTTTGCTATTAATATTCTTGATAAATGGTTGTTTCTCTGATAACTCTTTGTCTTTTTTCAAAGTATTTATTATATTTCCTAAAAAAGGCACCTTATCTGCTAATGCTGGATTTAAAATAGTCACTCCTAAAAATATAACAACAGTAGCTGCTACTGATAAACATGCATTTTTAATCCTTCTTTTCTTTATATTTTCTTTTCTAATTAAATTTCTTGCTTCATCTATTTTTGTATTTACACAATTTGGTATTGTATTATCATCTAAAAATTTATTGTTTTTGTTCATTTTCATACCTCCTTATCTCATAGCAAAGCTTTGTCTTAGTTTTATTTTAGCCCTTGATATTCTGGACTTTATAGTACCCTCTGGCTCTTTTAATATTTCGCTTATTTCCCTAGTATTAAACTGCGATATATAATAAAGAGACACAACTAACTTTTGTTCTTTTGATAAATCATTTAGCATATCTTCTATTTCAAATTTGCTTAAAAACTCCTGTATATATCCTTCTTCTACATAATCATCTAATATTACTGTTTCTTTATTTTTAGAGATTATATCCTTGCATTTATTGATTAATATTTTAGTTAACCATGTTTTAAAATATGAATCATTCTTAAGAGATTTTATATTTCTATAAGCTGATATTACTGTTTCTTGTATGGTATCTGCCACATCTTCATCATTATTTAATATAGCTCTTCCTGCCTTATACAATGAAATTTTATTTATTTCCATAAGATTAAAGAAGGCTTCTTCATCTCCTTTTTTGGCCTTTTTGATCAAGTTTTCCATTATTTCCTCCTGATTTAATATGTACATATTACTATTCAAAATTTTGATTTATTTCTTTTTCACTTATTAGACTAGTGTTTTTCCCTATATAGTTGCATTTATTTTTAATTAATAATATTTATTATATCGCCTAGGTTATATATTTTTGAGATTATTTTCTATTATATATTATTTAAATGTATACATATGAGGATGGTGTTGAAGTATTGTATACAGAAAATATAGTCTATATAAAGATTTTGATCAGTCTTAAAATAAACTTTAAATAGCTACCATGTTTCTTTTTCCCATAAAAATACAGCCTCCTACAATAGTTAAATATTATATGAGGCTGTTGAGTTTTGTTATTTACAAATTTTTTCACATACTCAAAATAGTAGTTTATTACTTTTTATTATTTTTATAATTCCTTACACCAAAATATGCAATTACAATAACTACTACAACTACAAAATAAGTCCAAGGAAAAGTTTCTATACCCACTCTTATACCCCCTTTTTATATGTAATGTACATGAAAATCAAATAGCATATAGTATCTGGTTCATAATATATTATACCATTATTTCCCATATATATGACAGTTAGCTAACTTTAATATACCTATTCTAGTATTTGAATAGGAATTATTTACCTGCTAATCTTTTTAATTGTAGCTCTGTCATTCCATATTTCATTCTAAGCTGGTTAATGTTTTTGCCGTTATATGTTCTTGCAATTTCTCTGTTCCTCTCTCCCATAGTTACTCTGTGATAAACTGGTATGTACACATTACTTCCTCCATAAAGTTTACTTAGTTTCAAAAAATTCTCCATTCCTATAATTTCAACCATTGTATGTAAGTTATAAGGTATATCATCCATTAAAACATTCATAATTTCTCCCCCTTTTTTATTAAAATATATTTAAAATCATTTTCTACTAGGCATTATGTAAGTGTGTATAGTTTTTTAATCGGTAGTTATTACTTCTTTCATTAAAAGTTATAATATTGTCTTTTGCCATTTCCACAAGTCTACTTCCCACAGCTTCGTCCCAGCTTATTATTTCATCCATAGTTTTTTCTGTTGAAATAATTAGTGGCATGTTTTTTAAATATCTACTGTTTATGATTCTGTAAATATAATTAAGATCTGCTGCTGTAATTTTCCCCTTCAAAAAATCATCTATAAAAAGCACTCTGGGATTTAAGTACTTGTCCATTTCTCTTATGAAATTCTCCTCGTCAGTTACACATTGTTTCAGATTCATCATCATGGAATTGTACTCCACATAGCGACAACCCACATTTTGATTTATTAAATTGAGCATGGCAGCTATTCCCAAATGTGTCTTTCCTGAGCCAGGGCGACCACAAATTATGAGAGAAGAATTATTATCTACAAAATCATTGCAAAATTTAAGTGCCTGATGTCTTGCTTTAATTTGATATTTTTTTGCACACTCATAAGAGCTAAAAGTCTTTTCCTTAAAAGCTTCACTTAGGCCGCACTTATCCAATTTTTCCAGTGACTGTTTTTTTGCTAAACATTCACAAGGTATGGCAACTTCACAGTTATGGCTGTTTTTCTCAAATACGTAGCCAAAATCTCTGCATTTTTTACAGTCATAATTATCTTCAACAGTTTTGCAGTTTTTCATTAGTTTTTTCATTCTTTCAAGTAGTTTTGCATCCATATGCTCCCCCCTACACTACTCCCAGCTTGGCCTCAAGCTCTTTTATTTCTTTTAACATTGCCTCGTCAATTTCTTCATCATAATCTTCATGATTTTCTATGGAAGTTTTCTTGTTTTTAGACGTACTTATCCTATTTTCTTTATTCAAAAGCTCTATTTCCTTAGCTTTGTACTGATCTAGGGTAAATATTTTGTCATTTATCCATTTTTTGATTATGCCTTTTAAGTAAGACGGCGTTACAACAGACTTATCAATGCATATTTCTATGGCTTTGTTAAAAAGGTCTGCCTGGATTTTTTCTGATATTTCAATAAACCAATCTCTATTTGCTGGATAAATTGGTCCTATGTTTGACTCATAAAGCTTAGTGATTTTGCTTAAGTTTTTATCAGCAGTTTTTATTTTTTTAGTTTTGTCACTTAAATAAGTCACACATGCTTTTTCTTTGTTTGTATTTTTATCTATATCTTTCTCTATATCTATTTCTATATCTATTTCTTTCTCTTTCTCTAGCGTTTCATTTTTGTTACCACCTGTTTCATCAACGTTACACCCTGTTTCATTTTTGTTACTGTCCGTTTCAATTTCTTCTATTAAATTATCTTTTTTATTTTCTCTGTGTTTTCTAACACGTTTAGTAGTTTTATCTTCACTACCTGTTAATTCAAAAGCCTCCAAAAGAACATACTCACTTTCACTTACACATTCTATAAGATTTTGTTTTTTTAAATACTCCACTGTTTCTTTTACTAACTTTGGATCTTCATCTATTTCAAGGGCTAAATCTTCTTCAAAAGTATCTTCCACATATTCAAATATTAATTTATTGTCGTTTTCCAAAGATAAAGCAAGTAGTTCTAAATATATAAGCACTTTTTCATTTCCATTTTTACTTTGCTTTAATTTTTTTACTGATTTTTGTCTAAAAAAATTTCTTTGAACTTTTAACCAATAATATCTCTTTCCCATTTTATTCTCCTTAATTTAATAATTTTATCTCATCATTTTTAATTACCTTTTCATCTATTAATAAAGCTTTAAATACTTCTCTTCCTCTTGAGTTAATCAAAGTCTGTATTCCACTATGATTATGTTCTGTTGTATAAAATCTGAAAGTAAAGTAGTCCATGGCGTGTCCATAAGGTTTAAGATTGTCTGTAGCATCTCTGTAACAATAATTATTAAGAAGTAGCCAGCTAATAAATAAGTTTTCTCTAATACCTATTATCTTTGCTGTGTCTCTGAAGTTTGTAGATAAATTAGTAGAGCTTTTTTCAGTATTGAGTGTGGAAGTTTTTGCAGTAGTATAAGTTTCAGTATTGCTCTTTGTAAATGATGACGTGTCTGTGTTTTGATTTTGCATTTTATTTTTTAGTTGTAGCAATCTAGCAATAAGAGCTTCTGGTGAGTTAAATTCCTTTTCCATTTCGATAAAATACTTTCTTGCTTGTCTTCCTCTTTCACTTCTTTGGATCATACAAATTTCCTTTGCCATGTCAATTTTCAATATATAATCCATTTGATTTTGAATTCCTCCAGGTGTATCACATTTTTGTGTAACCCTTTGATAATCTACATTTTCTTCAAATCCATATTCCAGCATTCTTAGTATCCATACGTTATATCTTGTTTGAATATTAAGGTATTGGTGCAAGTCTCTGGAACTTATAACTACTTCTTCTTTTTCATTAATTGTGACTGGTACTAGTTGTTGTATGTTATGCATAGCTTCCATAATTTTTCCCCCTTTATTTTTATAAATTTTATTAATAAAATTATAGAGTAATTAATCCAACTGTTTATAAAATATATTTTTAGAAATCATATTATAAAAAACTGCCATACTAAAATTTAATATGACAGTTTTTGTGATATTTTAATTATTTAATTTTTGAGTTAACAAGTCTATACATAATTCCTCTTATGTTTTAGGATTATAAAGTGTCTTTTCACTTGTTCTATAGTATTCTATGAAATCTTTTATTGTATAGTTTTTCATTTTATCTTTTGTTAGTAAATTCAACTCTTTTAATGATGCTAAACTACTTTCTTTAATTTTTTGTGCTTGACTATTATTTTCATCATTATTAAGTATTTTATTACAGTAATTAATAGATTTATGATGTTTTCCTACCTTTTGATAAAGAAATACACATGTTAGTATGTAGCTGTTATCATGTCCCAATGTATCGAAAAATGATAAGTAAATTTTTAAAGATTTTTCATACTTTTCATTTTTTAATAAGTTTTCTGCTTCTCGTAGTTTTTTATCTACTTTTGTTTTTAACTTAGAAGTTTGATTTTTATAAAGTTCCTCATATTCCCCTAAATGCTTAATTGATTTATCATTTACAGCATCTTCATATTCATCGTAAGACATTTCTACATCTAGATGTTTTAATACACTATCTAAGGTTTCTTTTTTTACTAGCTTTTTATAATTTTCTATGTTGTATATATTTGTTATGGAAACATTAGCTTCGACTGACAATGCCTCTTGAGAATAACCTTTACTTTTTCTTATTTTCCTCAAGTTTTTCCTCATAATTACTTTATCCACCCTTTTAATATAAAGTTTTTTATAAATATATTATAATTAATTTTTATAAAAATGTCTCGGTAGAAAATCGGTAGATTTACAAATTCAGCATTTTTTTTACAGCATTAACTCGTAAGTATGTATAAGTAGTAAAACTTGTGTAAGTAAAAAAGGCATACACATTTTTGTGTGTAAGCGTAAAAGATTTAACGCCTTGAAATATAAGAGGCAATAACTGATATTGTATTAAAATCAGTTATTGCCTCTATATTATTTATTTTCTATTTTAAGATTTTCTGGCAGAGTTGCCGACCAAGGCATTAGCTCTAATAATTTTTCTTCTGTTAATGTTTCATGTTTTGACATATTATCCATCAAATAAAGCAGATACTTTTCTGCAACAAGATCGTAGCTTTTAGCAGTTTCAATAATACTGTACAGAGTAGCACTTGCTTTTGCACCTTTTCCAGTATTAGCGAATAGCCAGTTCTTCCTTCCAATTACAAATGGCTTAATAGCCCTTTCAGCCGCATTATTATCTATTTCCAATGCTCCATCCTCAAGTACTCTTCTCATTCCAGGTAAAACTTTTTTACTATATTCTAGAGCTTTCCCTAACGGGCTTTTAGGCAATGCATCTTCAATTTCATCTGATACATATTTTTCAAATTTATGTAAAATGGATGATAACTTTTCTTTTCTATATTTATATCTAATTTTGAAGAAATCTTCATCTTCACCATAATCTTTTCTCAAGTCTTTTTCTAATTTATATATTTCCTCACAATAATTAAACCCTATGATTGCACGTGATTTTTTCAAGGCTTCATTATTTAGGGTTGATACGATATCATAATATTTTCTTCGGATATGCGCTAAACAATAAAGTCGTTTAGCATCACTGACGCTATTGTATCCGTTATATCCGTCTGTCTGAAGAAATCCAGAATAACCATTCAAAAATGATTTTGGATAAGAACTAGATCTAGTTTTCTGATATTCATATAAAATAATAGAGTTATCATTTCCTCCTGTTTTATATAACCACATATAACATTTAGATCTTGATTCTTTTCCCTTTGCATCAATTACCACCAAGCTCGTTTCATCAGCTTGTATATAATTTGATTTTAATAATTCCTCTTTCATTAAATCATATACAACTTGAAATTCCTTAGCAGAACTTATTATCCAGTTAGACAAGGTTTGCCTAGATAGATTAGCCCCTAACATCTTGAAATAATTTTCTTGTCTATATAATGGAAGTGAATATAAATATTTAAGACATATAGCATGAGCTACTATTTCATTAGATGCCATGCTTTTATGTAAAAAAGTTTTTGGTGTTTTAGCACAAACTATATTTGCTTCTCCTGTTTTTTCTTCACATGATTTACAAGCATAGCTGTATGTTATATGCTTTTCAACATAAAGTTTCGCGGGTTCATACTTTAGAATATCTTTTTCTTTTTTTCCTATCTCAACTAAAGTCGAATGACATTCATTACAAATGGCTTCGCCTTCCTCAAGTCTATGTTCTATTACAACTACTTCTAAATTAGATAAATTCTCTTTTTTACCTATATTTGAAGTTGATTTTTTTCGAGTATAAGTTATTTCCTCTATTTCAGGCTCAGCTACTTTTAAGTCACTTTCTTTTTCAGCCTCATTAAATAGAGATAATTGGTTTGAATCTACTTGCTCACTAGATTTCCCAAATATCTTCTTATTTTTATTTAAAATATGACCTTTTAAAATTTCTACCTCTTTTTTCAAACTATCTATTTCTTTATCTTTAGATTCAATCTCATTTTCCATTTTAGTAATTAATTTTTTTGTATTCTCATCCAATTCTTTTTCTAAAACTATATCCTGCATATTATAACCCCTTATATTCTTAAATATAATATAATTGTACTATAAAATCGTTGAAAATTCAGTTATTTAGGAGTATTTTGATCATTCTATTTAGTATGTATTTTTCTGAATTACAGGCTTAAATTTGGAAGATGTTCTAACTTCATATCCTTTAAGAAGCCAACTTAATTCTTCTTTATTTACTGTTAATGCTTCTTCTTTAGTCATAGGCCATTTTAATTTATTGTTTTCAATTCTGTGATAGTATAACCAAAATCCTTCGTCAAAGTGGAGGATTTTCAGTCTATTTTGTTGTCTATTACAAAAAACAAATAATGCCTTTTCAAAAGGATCTAGTTTTAATTGGTTTTGTACTGCAATTACTAAGCCATCAATGCTTTTTCTCAAATCTGTTACTCCACATGCTAGATATACTTTATCAACTTCATTTAGATTTAACATGAATTTGAAAGCTCCTTTATTATTGTAGTTAAAAGCGTAGCTTCGCTAGGTGGAATATGAATAGTTACATTGTTTATTTCAATTTTTATATAACTAGAAAGAGTATCTACTTCTTTAGTAGTTATTGGGGTAGCTACTTTAACTAATTCCACCTCACAAAAAGTAGATGCTACAGGTTGCTGAACCTTTCTTTTTCTATGATAATAGAATTGACTTTTAGAGATTTTATTTTCTTCACAGAAATTTGTGACAGAACCGTCATATGAGTTGAATTTTTCAAGTATTTCAGCCCATTGATCTGGGCTATTTTTTACATACATAAGGTTAGCCTCCATATTTAATATTTTATATTTATATTTTAGCTAACCTTTTACTTGTAATATAGGTAGAAATTCTTTTACGCTTACTTTTGTGTATACCTTTTTGATACCTTACTTTTAGGTTATGTTAACCCACTTTATTAAAAAACTCTTATATCAAGTGATATAAGAGTTTTAATATTCATAGTATTAATTGGTTGCGGAGACAGGACTCGAACCTGTGACCTTTGGGTTATGAGCCCAACGAGCTGCCAACTGCTCCACTCCGCGCTGTTATTTGTTTGTGTACTAACTATAACATATATAATTTAATATAACAACCCATTATTTACTTTTCATTTTCTAACTTGTATTTATTTATAAATCTTCTACATTTATCATTTGACTTAGTCTTTTTTCTGCTGTTTCTGTAGTCCATTTGTCATTCCATGATTGGGAGTTAAATGTATCTATATACTTAACAAATGATCTTTTGTTTCCAATTATATTTAAATTACAAATATGCTGTTCTGTTCAATAATATATTACTTTTTAGATTTTAATTTTTTATATAAATAAAGTCCTCCACCTATGATTACTATACCTAAAGCTATATAAATAAAATTCGTAGGTATTCCAAATGCATAATTAGTGCTATTTTCTAATCCCATATTATATCCCCTTTTTTAATTTGTATCATATAACTGTTGTGAATTATTATAAATTATTGATTTAATTTTTGTATATTAATATATTCACCATTAAATAATAAGTCAAATAACTCTCTATTTGATTTTCTTATAAATTTTAATACACCTTCTTCATTATCCATAATATCATCACGACTAGGATATATGGCAAAATTAACTTTATGACTAGAGTAATACATATTTATTTGATAATTTAGATCTTTATTTAATATATCAGTTCTCATATCTTTTATTTGTTTGTCAGTGTCACTTATATCTATCCTCATAGAATCTATATACTCATTCTTAGAGTTAAATACGTATTCCATCATATTACTTTCTTTGTAGTGTTCTTTATCAATTTCTTCAAGTTCAAACATATTTTTTACTTCTTCTAAATCAACAACTTGATTATTATTCAATTTTTGTACTAACTCTAAATGTAAATTCATAATATTTTGCAATGATTTATTAAGATTTAATTTATCTAATGTATTGTTTATACTTTTAGTATTTGGAGAGTTTAAACTTGCTATTACGAATGATCCAGTATAAGCTATTTTCTTAATATTGTTATCATCTTGCTTTTGAAAGGATATTGTATTAACTTTTTTTGTTTTTTCATTATATTTAACTTCTAATATTTCTTCTCCACTAATGAATTTATGATATGAAGGTTCATCTAACCTATCTTCATCCGTAACTTCTTCATTTGAATTTTTATAAACCTCTTTATCATATTTAAAACTTGATAAATCTGTTTTTATTTCATTAAGTGATAATTCATTTAAATCCTCTTTTGTTAGTTCCAAGTAGTAATCATCTAGGTCAATACTAGGTTCTTTTGCACATCCTATCATTGTAAACAATAACAATGAAGGAACTAATATTTTTATTATTTTTTTAATCATATATTCTCCTATTCTATAAAATGATTTTAAAATAACTATTTCATATTTGTGTTGTTTATCTAATTTATTAGATCCACTCTCCAATTTCTATTCATATATGACTCAAATTTATTATTTTTCTCCATTTGTTAGTATTAGTTTAATTGTCCCATTTGAACTGACAATTTGCCCTTTTTTTAAATCAACTTTTTTGCCAACCATATCATTTATGCTTGTAAATTCTGCATCTGGATTATCTTCATCTCCAATTACTGTGGTGAAGTTATTATTTTCAGATGTTTCTTCTGAAGCTTCCACTTTATAGGTCCCCTCTGGTATGTCAGCTCCAACTTCAAAATTCTTGCCTGACTCCAATACATAAACTTCTTTTTTAGAACAACCCAAAATAGCAAATGACACTACTAGGAGTATCACTGCTAATAAATTAAACTTTTTCATAACCTTTTATTCCCCCCTCTATATTGCAAATAATGTCTTATCTAGTATTCAAAATGATGAAGAATTACTAAAATTCTTTAATTCTTTTTGATTATAAAATTAGTTATAGTGCCTAAAATTAAAGCTGGAATTGTAGCTACTATTAATATACCTAATACAAGTTTTAATGATAGCTCCGTTAATTGAATTGTATATAGCGCAGAAATAATTATATAAAATAATATATAATCTAATTTTCTAATTATTGAAAAATTCATCCTATTCCCCCCTTATTTATTTTTTAGAACAGATTATCAAAGCTTTATCTGTATATAAACTTCTTGGAATTTATTGAACTTCATATTATGTTCATGATCTTTGGTAATAGACAACTAGTATACAAAAGATAAAATCGGTTACGATTTAGATAGCTCTATATTATCTGATAAATCAACTTTCCCTTCTAATACATCTGTACGTAAAATATTACACATCTTTTCAGGTTCTTCAAAACAAGGACTGTGTGCTGAATTCTCAAATGTATAGAAGCCTTTTACTGGTGCCTTGACTTTCTGTGAAAATTCCATTGCAATAGTATAGGATACTTGATAGTCATACTTGCCTTGTAATATATATACAGGAACCTTTAGCTCTGGAACTTGATTAATTAAATCGGTTTCAAGTACAGAGTCCCAAAGATATTTTAGAGAAAAATTGCCTCCCATAACAAAATTAAATTTTTCTTTTAACGTATATGCCTTAGAACTAATCAACACCCTCATGATTTCCATCATTGAAGTGCAATGATGCATAATGCCAACACCAAGCTTCATCATTGATTTACTTCTCACACCAAGATATCTAAAATTTATGTTTCCCCCATTGTTTATATTGAATTTTTCAAGTTTACGCACCATTTTTTTATTATTTGCTTTGCGAAACTCTTCTAGCATAAAAGTATATGCCAAACGTTCAGATTCTGCTTGTCTTGCAACCTGACCAATGCCGATGTATGCTTGGAATAGATGTGGTGCTTGATTTACTGTAAGTACACCTAACAAAGAGCCCCATGAATGACCCATGACATATATTTTTTCCTTGTTAAATCTTTCCCTCAGGTATTTAACAACTTCAATTGTATCGGAAATCATCTGCTCTATTGTCATTTCTTCTGGTTTAATTTTGGCACTATAGGATATGCCGCTGCCACGTTGCTCCCACCAACAAACAGTAAATATTTTTTCTAATCCTGTTGGATATTTCTCCGTGAATGCAATTTCTGGTGATCCTGGTCCTCCATGTAAAAACAGTAATACTGGGTTTTTGATATTTTCACTCTGTAAAAACATTCCTTGCTTCATACCATTAATTTCTACAAATATCTTTTCATTCATTTATTAACCCCCTATGCAAAACTATAAATATTCTATAGTTTTACATCCTACAAATTCCTATTTATGGAACTCCTAATTTATAATAATTGTAGCATAGTTATTGATTTTATATATTTATAGAAAGTTAAATAAATTTACTAACCCTTTTATTATTTTTTAATAATTTGTTATAATATATCTATTACAAGGTTGTCCCATATAGGAAATATTGATTAAATTACAAAATAAACTCAACAACAGGAGGAAAGTTATGCCACAAATAAAAGTAAGAGGAATAAATGAAAACGACATCTGTAAGATAAGTGAAAAGATGATTGATGAATTAGTAGAAGCGGTAAAATGCCCAAGAGATTATTTTGAAATAGAATGTATAAAGTCTGTTGCTATAAGAAATGGTAAGATAGCAGATGTATATCCATTTGTAGAAGTAGCTTGGTTTGATAGAGGTCAAGAGGTGCAAGATACAGTAGCTAAAATAATAACTAACAATATAAGAAAAAACCTAAATATAGAAAGTATGGATTTAGCTTTTACAGTTTTTGAAAAAGAGAAGTATTATGAAAATGGAGATCATTTCTAAGAAATTATAAATGTGTTAACTAAAAAAGTAGGAGTAACAAATAAATCAACTCCTACTTTTCTTTGAAATATATAACTATTGCAAACTAAAAATACCACATATTCCTGTGGGATTACTGAAATTCCTAAAGAACCTAAAATACTTATGCCTATTAGAGTACCTACACCCAAATACTGTCCAATAACAATATGACGAGTTTTCATAGTACTATCTATTTGTGAGAAAAACATCATGAGTACAAATATATCATCAATATTTGTGGCTATAAATGAAATAAAAGCTGTTATTATTGTGCTAAACAATTTATACCTCCATTATATAATATCCATCAATAATTTCATTGATTCCTCCACCAATTGTATTTTACACCATTTTAGATTTAATGCAATTCCTATTCACCTATTTATCTAACTTCTAATTTATAATAATTGTATCATAGTTATTAGTTTGTACTAAACATATGCTTTTTCTTATTTTCCTCATAATTACTTTATCCACCCTTTTTATATAAAGTTTATTGTAAATAAGTTATAATTAATTTTTTTAACAGCATTAAGTCGTAAGTATGTATAAGTAGTAAAACTTGTGCAATTTAAAAAGGCATACACATTTTTGTGCATACCTTTTAATCATTTATTTTTAAATATAA
Source organism: Terrisporobacter vanillatitrophus (assembly GCF_051148895.1). Taxonomy (GTDB): domain Bacteria; phylum Bacillota; class Clostridia; order Peptostreptococcales; family Peptostreptococcaceae; genus Terrisporobacter; species Terrisporobacter vanillatitrophus. The sequence goes on along the minus strand of NZ_CP154625.1, from coordinate 1,807,849 downwards.
CTATATTCACATTTCATCCCCGTATGATATTAAATTTATTCTTCTTTTCTATTAAATAACTTATTAAAAATAATTAAATAAACACCCATTGATATAATATAATAACTGTTAACATCACAATACCTGTTGGATATAGTATTGTTCTAAATGTAATGTTATTAGAACTTTTATACTCTTCTAAAGCAACATATGTTGCATCAATAAAATGCAAGTAGAATCCAAAAGCAAGTAGTATTTCTTTTTTTAGAAAGAATCCCATTAGCATACAAATTATACTTAATATTGATATTGTATATAAAAATATTTTTTCAAAAAGCTCCCCTCCTCCATTGTCTCATTCGCATTATATAACAACTATTCACCAAATCTACTCTATAAATTGGAATTTGAAATGTAAAGATTTTGCTCATACTCTTTAGAAAAACCAAACTGTAGGAAGATAGAACAAATATGGTGCTGTAAATATAGCCAATGACAGAGCAAGTTTTTTCTTCTGTTCATTGTCTAAATTTGATTCTTTTAGACAGAACTTATAGTTGAATAAATAAATTAAAAATGCGGTTATTATCACACACACTGTTACCCACAATACAGAATAGATGCTTTCAAACGCATTATAACTAACAGCATTTGAGATATTGTTATACCACCATTTTCCTAATTGTGTTTCATAATTAAAATCAATTACATTCGCCATAAACATTGATGCCGTGCCAATAAAGTCAGCTATAAAACCAAATATCCAAACTTTAAAAATTACAGACTTGGCATTCATCTTAATATCTTGTACCTTTAGATATTTCATTGTTAACACAACTACAAGCAAATCTATAAGAAAGTTTGCTGGTAAAACTACAACCCAGGTAATTGGTATCAACCATAAAAGCCATATTGGGAAAATCAAGTTGTATAATTTAATACTATTCTTTTTCATATCATACCTCGCAAAATATAAATAATATTTACTTCACAATTTATAACTACTGTTCACCAAATCGGCTCTATAAATTGGAATTTATTAGGCTATATTTTCCAATAACTTACTAAAATAATTATAACACAAGCCAATGGTCATTTAACGTCATTAGCTTGTGTTATAAAATTCTTTTAATTTAGGTTCTTAATAGATACTCTTTACCACTATATCTATTCGTATTCTATTATTCCTAAGCCACTGTTTTTTGCATAAAAAAGGCATTGCCTAGTTTTAGGTAATACCTTTTTCTTATAAGAATTAATTTGACTTTTTATCTAATATATCTTTAACTTGTTCATTAGTTAATTCTACACCTTTAGCAATTTGTTCTATTGATAAGCCAAGACTATTTAACCTTAATACAGTATCTATTTTTTCCTTTTCTACACCTTGTTTTATACCTTGTTTTATACCTTCTTTTTGTCCTTCTTTTACACCTTCTTTTCGTCCCTCTTCTCTAGAACCTTCTAATCTATCATTTTCATCTCGTATTGCTTTATCTCTAATTTCTGCCAATTGGACTAACTCTTTATCTCCACTTATTTGATAAAGTATATCCATAGCTTCCTTTATCTCATTATCTTCTTTTTTCAATAGATCCATCTCCTTTCCTTCTGGATTTATCAAGAAGGTTAACCATTTATGTAATTTATCACAATAATCTTTTTCTGTTTCATTAAATTTAGGTAATTCAATAAAATGAATTTCCAAAATATCACTTAATATTTTTTTAGTTGTGTCTTCATAAAAATGAAAACAACTTTTAAAGCTTTCATTATCTATACAATTAAAATCCACTATATTTATGTAAATTGCAATATATATTTGTATAAAAAGAGGAAAATAATTATGTACAAAAAATATACTTTTAAGAATTACCTGAAGAAGAACTATCTAAATAATTAAGTTTAGACTTTAACCTATATGATGGACCTTTTATAGAAATAATATGAGAATGATGAAGTAACCTATCTAAAATAGCATTAGCTATAGCTGGAGATCCAAAGATTTCACTCCATTTTGAAAAATTAGAATTAGTAGTTATTATAGTACAATGTTTTTCATATCTTCTTGAAATTAGCTGAAAAAACAGATTGGCAGCATCAGTATCTATTGGCAAATATCCAATTTCATCAATAATTAAAACTTTGTATTTTGAAAAATGTTTAAGCCTAGCGTCTAATCTATTCTCAGCTAACGCCCTTTTAAGCTGTTGAATCAATTCTTGAAAAGGTATAAAATATGTAGAGTATCTATTTGTGGCACTTTTGATTCCAATGGAGGTAGCAAGATGTGTCTTGCCAACTCCGGATGTTCCTACAAATAATATATTTTCATTATTCTCTATGAATCTAAGCGTAGCTAAATCTAAAATTTCTTGTTTATTTACTGCTGGTTGAAATGTGAAATCAAAGTCTTCTAGAGTTTTAATAAATGGAAAGTTTGCAACTTTTACACAAGCTGTTTTAGCTCTTTCTTGTTTGGAGTTTATTTCTAGATTGCTTAATTCATAAAGTGCATCTACTAAACTTTTTTCATGACTATTAATCATTTCAATATACTTATCTAAATTAAGTTTTATATTATTTAGTGACAATTCTTCAAGATTATTAAGTAGTTTTACATAATTACTCATATTCTCCTCCATTAACATTAAGTAAATAATCTAGTTGGTTTAAATTATCCCTTGCAATATCATCAATGTCGTTAGAATTTTTTATATACGGAGATATTAATTCTTTATAATGCTCTTCATTATAATTCATTTTTTTATTTGTTATGTCATGAATAGCTATTAAATCTGTGCTAAAATATATATGTAACTTGTTATCAATAACTTTCAAAGTTACAGTTTTATTTATATATTTGCTAGGGACGGAATACTTGCTATTCTTGTAATTTATCAGAGAATCTTTATGAACGTTGGCGGTCAACCTTTGGTTTATATATGATTCAATTATTGAATTACTAGGTAAAGGCTGTAAGTATTCCTTTTCTTTTTGAAATAAAAGTATAGGCGGTAGCCCTGTTGTCTGGTTTGCTGATTGATTTACTTTTTTATTTATATTTTTTAATATTTGAATTAAATCTTCTTCAGTTTCAAATTCATAATTATATGCAAGTAACCATTCAATAAACTTATTTGCTGACTCTACTTTTCCCTTCGTATAAGAATGGCGGGGCTTACAAAGGCTAATATTAAAACCAAAGTCTGAAGCGAATGCTTTCATTTTATTATTAATTTTTCTTTTATTACCCGTAATATCAACAACTGTACTCATATTATCAAATAAAAGTTCTGAAGGGATACCTCCGGTAGCTTTAAATGATGATATTAGGCACTCAAATACATCTTGCTGAGTTTTTGTATTTCTATATTCAAAATGGCAGTATCTAGAATTTCCAAGTTTATAGTTAAATACATTTATTATAAATTCTTCATTATTTTTTGATACTAATTTTAAATCTTCTTTCCAATCTACTTGCGCTTGTTTTCCAGGTGGAGTTTCAAATCTAGGATGTCCTTTTATTTTTTTAGTTGGTTTTAAATTTTTTGATTTGATATATTTGATAAAATTTGAATAAGATCCAATGTCATAATTCTTGTCTAAAAAATATTCGTATACAGCCTTTGCTGTAATTCCTTTTATTGAAAGTTTTAATTTGATTTCTTCTAAGTATTGATCTAATTTGCTAGATTTATTTCTAGTTTGTGGTTTACCTTCATATCCATCATAGTATTTTTTCACTGTTCTTCTATCAATTCCATGCTCTCTGGCTAATTCAGAGTAATTTGGTTTAAAATTCATTGATTTAATTATATTAATTTGTCCTATTAAATTTAAAATCATGGCTATCCCTCCCGGGATAAGGATAGCAGAAATTTGTATAATTTTGTACATTTTTATATTCCATTTTATGTACATCTATATAGTATCATTTACATATTTATAGTAATTGTTTTGTTCAAATCCTTATAATTATCTCCTTTTACTAACTGTTTTAAAAGCATTTTTGACATATAGTAAAAAGTTCTCTTTATCATATTATACTGATTTATAAGTTGTATTTCTACATTTATGTTTACATTACTTTCTGTTATAACCCTTATATCTAGTATGCTTAATTTTTCACTGGCTATCAATGATACATCTAAAGTTTTTTCCTCAAACGTGAGACTTTTTATTCTGTCATTGCCTGATGGTTCTAATATTGAGTTTAGGAAACTTATTAGTATTTTCTCATGTTGCTTTACTCCAAATAGTTTTTGAAAGACTACATCGTTTTTGGGGCTTAATAATTTATTCATACGCTCCTCCTGAGAATATTTGTCATATTTATCTTAATTATATACAAGAACGTATGTTTGTATTCAATTTATTATTTAATTACTTTTAATATTTTTTATATCTACTTATGACTTTATACTTAAAAAAGATAGGAGCACATGCTCCTATACCTTGTTTCATAATATATTAAAATTGCGTACTTTAATTAACGTAAAAATACCCCTAGAATCAATGGATTAGATACTAAGGGTATTACCTATTAGTTATTATTATATGGAATACTATCTTCATATAATGTTTCTGGGTCTATATCTGCTTCATTTGGCCATTCTATAGAATCAAAGCTTACTTTAACTGCTTTAAATAAATTTTCATCTTTTAAGTCTTTAAATATCCCCTGATTTAGATATGGGTTCATATCAAATAACTTAACTTCTTTATTTTCAAAAGTTAATATTAATTTATAATTATCTATTGCCTTAACATCTTTAACAGCTAAATACATATAATCACCCCTTACTTTAACGGTTCTATTTTAAATGGTAGTTCACTATTCATAGCTATTTCCCAATTTGCTAATAATTCATCTTGATGTAGTTCTGCCCAAGCAAGAACTAATCTAAGTTGTTTTTTAGGTAATTTACCATCTATTAGTTCACATGTTTTTATATCTATTACAGCAACTTCATTTTGGTAATATGCATGAAAATGTGATGGTGCGTGTTCTTTTGGAGCACAGTACATTCTAATTATTATTCCGTAAAACATACTTATCGTTGGCATTTTAATCAACATTTCCTTATTTAAACTACTTACTATATTATACACTAATGTATTATAATTAAAAACATATCATAATACAATTTACTTTCGCATTATATAACAATTACGAACTTTATTATATTATACATAGTGTTAAATTATTTTCCAATTGTAAAATAACTTCATTTTATTTTATTGTTCCAGAACTTTTCCACATTAACCACTTCATGATTTAATCTGGAGTATTCACCTGCAAATGCCATTACATGACTTTCCACGGAAGTAATTGCACTAGTTTTTACTTCCTTGTTATTTAAGCTTACTGCTTTCACAAATTCCTCCATTAGTTTAAAATCTCCTCCACCGTGACCACTTTTTATCACCTTAGGATGAATTACTGTGTGTTGGTTATCTCCAAATTTATGCACCTCTATTACATTCTTGTGAAAATCCCCACCCACTTCTCCATGGGAAAACATAAGCTTTATAGTTCTTGTGCAATCCTTGGTAAATGCAGATAGGTTGAAAGTAGCAGTTATATTGTCTTCGAACTCCAATATACTTACCATATGATCTACTACGTTATTATCACATTTGTATACACATCTTCCATAGGGACCAGTAGTTATTGCTTTTGCCAAATTTTCTTTTGTAGGATTGGCATCCACTGCATATAAAGATGCATTTAGTACATCATCTTCTAAATATATTTTCTTTGCACTATAAGGACACGCTCTCTCAGCTTTACAGTCTACACATTTATTTGCCATGTTTTCTTTGAAATTTTCTTCTTTCATATGACTTAGGCTTCCAAAGGAAGATATGTATTTGCAACTTTTCCCTGTTAACCATAATAATATATCCATATCATGACAGCTTTTAGCCAATATTAGGGGACTTGTTTCATTGCTATTTCTCCAGTTTCCACGTGTATAGCTATGTGCAAAATGGTAATATCCTATATTTTCATTGTGTTGTATGCTTATAAGGTTGCCTAATTCTTTGCTGTCTATTATTCTTTTTAACTCACTGAAAAAGGGCGTATATCTTAGCACATGACATATCATAAATACTTGGTCTTTGTGTTTTTTTGCAAGTTGTCCTAGTTTGATTACTTCTTCTAGTTTATTTGACATGGGTTTTTCTAGTAGGATATGATATCCTTTTTCTAGTGCAATTTTAGCTGGTTCAAAGTGGGATTCATCGCTGTTGGCTATTATTATTGCGTCTGCTAATTTTGGTTTTGATAGGAGTTCTTCATATGATGTGAATGTATTTTCTTCTTCTGTGTTGTATCTATTTTTAAAGTTGTTTCTTTTTTCTTGGTTTGGTTCTGCTACTGCTACTATTTGTCCTAGGTTTGGGTTTTCCAATAGATAGGGTGCGTAGGCATTCATTCCCCTTGAGCCTGATCCTATTACAGCAACTGATATTTTTTTCATATTATCTCCACCCTTGATTTGTTTTAGAGGTAATTGTTTCCTTCTATTTATATATTCATGTAAACATAATTAAAATGAGGAAAATTTAAGCTTTTAATTAATATTTTCGCCTTAAGTTTTATTTAGAAATTGAACAATTTATTATTCTTATCTAAACTCATTGTCACAATATGGTTGAAATGTGTTTTTTACATTATTGTAAATATTATAATTTATTCTAAAGGAGTATAAATTTTTAAGGATTTATTCCTACTGATATCAAAAGAAGATATAATAGCACTTTTAATTTACATATTAATGATAACTTATTCAAATATAGATTTGACTATGATTATTGGAGGTAAATATGGCTGTAAGAAAAGTTTTTAGAGTAAGTACAAATGATAATATATTAGAAATATCTACGAAATCACCAAATGAATTAGGTGTAAAATTAAGTGCAATTAATATAAATAAAAAAAGGGAGATTTAATATGGAATTAGCAAATAGCACTTGTTATGCCTTTGGCATATCTACAACTTTTATTTATATAGCTTTAAGCATAGTAACTATAGGTGGAGGAGTTTATTTATATAAAAAATTAAAGAATAAAAAGTAATATTTTATTGAACAGAACACCATACTTGTAATTTTAAGATATTGTAAAATAGGATACCAATGCTGGTATCCTATTATTTATATGCTAATTTACCTAATAAAATAGAATTATCATTTTTTAGTTTTTTACTTTGTTGATTTATAGCATTATCCTTGTGTATAGTTTCTATTTTAAGAAAAATCTAATAATAAATACTTCCTAGTGTATAAGTCAGCAAAAATAATATATTTTAAATTTACTACTTATTTTACATAATTTCATCATAAGTACGTATATAAATAGTTTTCATTTCAGTAATTGTCATTGCAATTAATTGTATATTTCCAAGATTAAGCATTCTACCCGTATCTTTATCGTGGTTTATTTTACCAGAGAATCCTGCTGCAATTATTTCATTTACATATTTTTTTATAGCATCATTTAAATTTTCTTCCTCAATCCTTCCTGAGTTAAGTAATTCCACAACTTCTTCTGAAAAATGTATCCCCATTTTGCTTATTCCTCCATATTTTATTTCACTTATTATTATATAGTATTATAGATATGTAATCTACCAATTTATGGAATATACTAATGTTGATATTTTTGTTTGGTAATATGTAACCTTCAATTTGCTAACTATATTATCTCAAATACATTACTTTGAAAGTAACTCAAGTGCATTGGCATATATTTTAGCCAAAGTTATCAGACTATCTATTTTTATATATTCATGATTAGTATGTTCCACAAGTTCCTCTCCTGGAATACATGGACCAAATGCTACTATATTATCAAGGTGTTTTGCATAAGTTCCTCCACCAATTGCAGTAGCAGTACTATCTCCATCGTAAAATTCACTATATACATCTGTTACAGTCTTTATGAGTCTACTTTCCTTACTCACATAAAGTGGTTTTGCATTTTCCACATTCTCTACATCAAATCCTTGTAACTTAGTTAAGAAAGTTTCCAATATTCCTTTATCAGTCTTTGTGCATGGGTATCTTAGGTCCATATGTAGACGAAGTTTTCCATCTACAACATCTATAATGCCCATATTTATTGTTAATGGCCCTGTTTCATCTTCCATATCTATGCCAAGCTCAGCTCCAAAAGTTCCATCACATAAATACTTACGTATAAATGCAAGTTTTTTTCCTTCTTTACCTTCAACAAGATTATTATCTACTAAATATTTAATTAATATGCCAATAGCATTTTTACCTTCATATGGTATGCTTCCATGAGCAGGAATGCCCTTAGCTGATACAATTACGCTTCCATCAGCATTCTCTTTGCATGTAATGTTTTCTGTATCTTTGCACGTTTTTCCAATAATAATAGCTTCAGCTTTATCAGGAACAGCATTTACCACAATTCCACCAGCTATACTCTTAATGTTTGAACCACCTGTCAAATCAAATGGAGTAGTTAGTACAAAACGAAGAATTCCTTTTTCACCATAAATTGCTGGAAAATCAGCATCTGGTGTAAATCCGTAAATAGGTGCTTTTTCTCTTTCATTATAATACTCCATATCTTCACTACCTGATTCTTCATCACATCCAAAGATAATTCTAATTTTCTTAGAAGGCTTAAACCCAGATTCTTTAAGTGCTGCTAATGCAAACAAGGCTGCATTTATAGGTCCTTTATCATCAACAGTACCTCTTCCCCATAATTTATCATCAACTATCTCACCAGAATAAGGTGCATATTGCCATCCTTCTCCCTCTGGAACTACATCTAAATGACCAAGAGCACAAACGTATTCTTCCCCTTCACCATATTCTGCATATCCATAATAATTGTCTACATTGGTTACTTTAAACCCTAGTTTTTCAGCAATCTCAAGTTGTTTATTAAGGGCTTTACATACTCCTTCACCAAATGGCATTCCTTTTTTAGGTATATCTTTTACACTTTTAATTTTAACCATATCTTGTACGGCTTTGATTAATTCTTTACTGTTTTTTTCAACTATTTCATTTAATTTATTATTCATTTCTTATGCCTTCTTTCATAAAATAATCATATTTTATTTCATTTAATAAGTATTTTTATCTTTCTTTTTGTATAACTTAAGTGAAATTCTTATAATAATAAATGCTGCTCATAGGTATTATGTTAGCTATTGTATAATAAAATACAATTTATTATAGTTCTCAATCTAGTCAAAAGTCAATGGAATGGCATTTTTAGCTTTTATACTTAAAATATTTTCCCAGCTTCTTTTACATCACTAAAAAACACATCCATCTGCTTACTAAGTAAATGGATGTGTTTTTTATGTTACTTTACTAAACTACTCTCAAGTTCGTATTATCTTAATATTGTTCACTTATAATTAATTTTTTCTCCATTATAAATGATATTTGTCTATTTTATATTAATTATAATTTTTTACTTCTTCACACATTTTCAATATTATTTCTATATTCTCTTTAGTAAAATCTATATCTGCACATACATCTATAATCATATTATCATATACCAAAATACGCTCTGTAAAATCAGTAATATATAATTTTTTAGCCTTCCAATATTTCAATTCTTCTCCATGATTAAATTCTTCTAAATTATAAAAGTAACTTCTTTGTTTATAAATACTTTTAAACCCTTTTTCTAAGACCCAATTATAATCGCTTGTAAAAATTTCTATGTTCATATAAGCTTGTGTATCCGTAGTCACAGCACCATTTTCTTCTTTTTTATTATATATACATTCCTCTATACTAATATTTTTACCTAAGAAACTCGAAGATACAGTTAAGCTATTCTCAGATTTGCCTTTAACCTCTTTATTTAAATCTGTTAATTTTATGGGAATATCAGTATTTGATATTGTCTTGTATCCATAATCATTAAATCCTGTAGTAATTACACTCAACACTAAAACTATTGTTATCATTGATAATATCTCAATGGTTGCTATGTGAGCTTTTAATTTAATTCTTTTTATGGGAATTGTATAAATTGATTTTTCACTAGAGTTGTCAATTTTGAATTTAGTATATGAGTAGATATTTTCTATAATTTCAATGAATAAACAAATTATTGCAATAATTAATAGAATAAATGTTGTTAACATAACTTTTGAACATACAGTATCAATAAAAAAGTTTGCATATAATTTATAAGCTTGAAAACAAAATAGTGGAATTAAAAAAAATAAAGTTATGATTCTAAATAAATCATCTTTTGCAAACTTTCTACCTGTTTTGCTTTCAGATTTACACTTTTCAAATATTAGATTTTCATTATTTTTACATTTTAACTCCCAATTAAATTTTTTCATTTTAGTTACATATCTTTCTACGGAATTTTTTATTTTCATTAAATCACTCCTTGAATTTAACATATATAACTATATTGTATCACAATAATTGTATCTATCTTTTAATGTTAAAGTATCTTCTAAAGCAGATATTTTTGTAAACATACCAAATAACCATAATATTTACTTCGCATTATATAACAATTACGAACTTTATTATATTATAATACTAACATAATTTACACATTCTATTTAGACAGCCCCTTTTTATCACTAATAATTAAATTTTCTCAAGTGAATTCTTTATCTCCGATTGATATATTCCTCCATGATAACATATTACTTTATCAATATTATAATTTAGTAATTTATTTATAGATTTTTTAGCCTCTCTCATATTTAATGTATACTGTGGATTTGCAATGGCTAGTTTTTCATCCTCTATCACTAAAGCATCTCCTGCTATCAATGTTCTACTTTCCTTTACATAAATCGATATGTGTCCTGGCATATGACCTGGCGTTTCAATTATCTCTATACCACCACACCAGTCGAATGTATCACCATCGTTTAAGGTTATATCTATATCAACATTATCTATTGATTCTAATAATTTATGAAAATTAAGTGCTCCCTCTTTTAGTTCTTCTGGCAAATTATCATATATTGACTCGGCTTGTTGAAGTCTTAAAGACTTTTCTTTTCCACTAATATATTTTTCATCTTTTAATGAAGCTAATATCTGAATATTTGGATACTTTGACTTTAAATCAGCTGCTGATCCCATATGATCAAAATCATGATGAGTTATGATTAACTTTGTCAAATTACTTAAATCTATATTATTTTTAGTTGCACATTCTTCTATTGATGTTAAAAAATCAGGATATCCACAATCAATTAAAATCATTTCTTTATCATCACTTAATATAACTGGGTATATTGTATCTATCATTCCATTAAATTCAAAATTAACTTCTAGTACATTTAATTTATTCATCTTAATCCCTCCATAATTAATAATCTTTTTTCTATAATCATTTTTGATTTATTAAACATTTACACACTTCCTTTTTTAATTTATATTATCATAAAATTAAAAACCATATTGACTACTTCATCAATATGGTTTTCGTGGATTTGAATGGTGGAGATAATTCACAAGAATCATACCCACAATTCCATATAATCTTAATATTATTTTTAAATACAATAATGATACTTCTTAAGATAATTAGGTTGACATATTCTCATATAAAGATATTGATTAATCATTCTTCAAACCTATACGAGAAGCGATTATAGTAACAACACTTAAAATAATAAATATCATAAAACCGTATTTATAACCATGTACCATATCAGAATTATTAGACATAATTACAAATCCTATTAACAAGTTTATAAGGCCACTTCCAACAAACTCAGATGTATTGACTATACTAGTTGATACACCAGAATATTGTTGTTTATTTTTATATTTAACATCATTAAAAGCTTGTAAATGAGACATATTAATACTTCCAATTACAAAAAAGGCCACAGGTAAAATTATTATAGGTGGTTTTACATTACATATAAGTATTATAAATATCCAAACCACTAAATTTATAGTTGCCCCTATTTCTATAATTCTAAATTTACTGCCCTTAACTTTTTTAAATAAAAAATCCATTATCATTGAACCAAATACAAATCCATATGCAAAGAATGAAACAATAAATGCAGCCATACTTTTACTTACACCATATACATCCATAATATAAGATATTCCCCATAAACTAGTAAATGCAGTGGAAATACCTACTAATGAAAACATAATTGTAGAATTGTACCATGTGGCTTTATTTTTTAATACAGATCCTAAACCTTCTAAAATATTTATTTTTTCATCATCATCTTCATCTTCATCATTTATCAATTCAAATCCTAAATCAGCAGGGGTATTTCTTATTATTAAATAAATAGATATACCTGCTATAACAGTTAAAGTTCCAATTAAAATAAAAGAGTTTCTCCAACCTATTAATTGATTTAAAAATACTAAAGGAAATGTTGCCAACACTGAGCCTAAATTACCTATAAATGAAAACTTAGCCGTTGCAGAGGAGAACTCTTCTTTTTCAAACCAACTTCCTTGTATTTTGAAAAGTGATAACAAAATAACAGAACCTCCTGCACCTACCATTAATCTAGATATATATGCAAGTATTGGTGTTTGTATAAATCCAAATAAGATGGCTCCAATTCCAGCAGTTATAATACCTATACTAGCAATCTTTCTAGTTCCATATTTATCTATAAGTAGTCCTGATGGTATTTGCATAAATGCATATGCATACAAAGCCATAGATACTATGTTAGATATTTGTACTGAATTAAATCCTAATTCCTTTGACATATTATCTGATATTACTGCTGTTGACATTCTAAGAAAAAGCACTAGTATAAATGAAAAAGTTAAGATACTCCACATACTCCATTTTATTTTGTTATAATTTTTACATTTATTTACAACTACTATAATCTCCACCCCATTTTTCTGTTTATTTTTCAATATGTAAGAATTTTCACTTTTAATTATAGTACATATTGTAATTTTTTTCATATAATTATAAGCGAAGTTTTGAGGACTTATGTTAAAAACTTTACTTTGGATATTAGTTATTAAGCTAAAGCTAAACATTAGAAATGGTAAGTTAATCTCAGTGAAAAATATAAGTAATGAGTTAGATGGATGCAGAGGAAAATAATAAAGGTTTTTGAGTCCACTTTTCAGATATATCCATCGTAGCCAAGTATAAAGAATTAGTTGTTTATGGCATTAAAAATACAGCTCTCTTTCAAGCTGTTCGTTCCTATCCTCCAAGGGGATAGGCTATGGTTGTTCTCCGTTAAACCTATACTCTATGTAATTGGATATTCATAGATTGTATTCGATTACACGGAGACATTAAATGGCTTGTTCCGTATAAAATTCATCTTTGTTTAATACGAATATATCTTGTATTATTTTAATACTTTATCTTTTTAATAAACAATATTATATCCCTAAGCGATTTGAATACCTTTTAAATGAGCTCTTCCTACCACATGTTCATTAAGCAATGGTAATACTTGTTCAAAATTCACATACTTTTGGTCTATGTCAATAGTTTTATTCAATGCATACAAATGAAATAAATAATTATGTTTTCCATGCCCTGGAAAAGGTCTTGGTCTCTGATATTCTACTCTTCCTTTCCTGTCAGGTATATACTTTATGCTTTCGTTCTCAGCTACTAGTATTCCTTCTGAAAGACTGCATATCCCCGGTTCAAAAAAAGCTATCATATGTAAATTAGGCTCTTTAAACGGAGCATCTATATCTTCCATTACTAACATCAGCTGCTTTGTTCCTATAGGTGGAGTCGTCCACCTTAGTTCTGGTGATAGATTTTCACCTCCAATAAGTTTCGTGTATTTTACAGGTATTTTACCTCCATCCTTAAAAGCAGGGCTTGATAACTCAAAAACGATAGCAACTGAGCCACTGCGTGTCTCAGAATTTCCCCCGGCAGGTTGTGCATAAACTACACATTTATATATGATAGGTGAATTAGATTGTAAAAATAAACATTTAATTCACCTATTATTTTATCTAAATTACTAAATAAAGACTCTATGAGTGCTTTAACACCTAGAATATTAATCACTCTTTTCAAATTGTATGAAAAGAAGGCAAGACTAACTTCACCCTTGACTTTGGTCAAATTTCGAAGTAATAAATAAGTAAAATTCATACTTCTTTTAATCGTTCCAAAGGGGTGTTCTACTATAGATTTTCTTTGTGAATATTTATTTTTATCATTTTCAACTCTGGAAATTAAGTTATCAACATTATCACTAAACTCATTTCTAAAAATTGATCTACCCGATTTAGCTTTTGTACATTTACATCTATTGACACATTCATTACATGCATCACTATTTCTATATTCTTTCTTTTGTGCGTCAGCTTTCTTTGTTATTAGAAATAAAGTTTTTCCTTCGGGACAGGTATATGTATCACTATCTTTATTATATTTAAATTTATGAGTAAAATATCTACTATCTCCAATTTGATTGGAATATACAGGTTTAGATACATATGTTACTATATCCGCATCATCACATTTAGCTATATCACTACTATCAAAGTAACCTTTATCAGCTAGTGCTTCTAGTATATCAACATCATAAATTTCTTTTGCCTTGCTTGCCATATTATATAATTGACCTTGATCTGCAGAAAAATTACTTACCTCAAATGTAGTTATTAACTTATTTTTAGCATCAACAACAGCTTGAACATTGTATCCCACATCAGTACCTTGATGGGCACCAAATTTTACTGTTCTTGCATCTGAGTCTGTTAAATTAATTTCATTTTCTCCTAATTCATCCATTTTATTTTCTAATTCTAGATAGTAATCTAATTTTTCAGTTTGCTTTTTTATATTAGCTCTAATCTGATTACATTGCTCTTCATAATCATCCTCTGATTTATCTATCATACTCATATCATGGAAATATTCTTTTACATTTGATTTAACAATTTCTTTCATTTTATCCAATTTGTTTCTACTATAATGTTTTCTTTTTGATGCTGATGCTTCTAGCTTTGTACCATCTATTGCTATTAGTTCTTTTCCGTATAATCCTAATTCCATGCAATAAAGTACAAAGTTATTGAATAATCCTTCTAATGCATCTATATTATCTTTTCTAAAATCACTTATTACTCTATATTTAGGTTTTAAATCCTTTAATAACCATATAACCTCTCTGTTTATTATGCAGTTTTGGGCTAATTTACGAGATGATCTTATACCATTGAAATATCCGTAAGTATATAACTTTAATAAATCTCTTGGATTAAATGCTGGCCTTCCAGTTGTATTGTTCTTTGCAACTTTGAACCCTAATGACTCTATATCCATTTTATCAATTATTGCATCTATAACTCTTACTTCGCTCTCTTCTTCAACGTAAGATTCTATAGATTCCATTCTGATTTGTTCTCTTTTTTCTCCTTGGATATAGTTCATGATATTTTCCTCCCTAAAATATGATATTTATACTGTGATAGTAGCATATTTAGGGACTTTTCGCACAACCTGCTGGGGGTCTTACAATGACGAAGTCATTGTTGCTAAATTTGTTTATAAAGTTTATTCTTTCCTCATTTCATAATCTTCTTCCACTCTGCTCTTCCAACTTGTATCTACAACCCCATTTACTCTACAGTTTGAAATTACAGAGTTCATAACTTCATAAGTAATCTGTGTGCCAACTTCATCACTTACATAATTAGAGGCAAATTCTTCTGATATACCAAAATTTCTAGCTGTTGAAATTGCATCTATATTTGCTCCTAAAAATAAGAATTGCCAATTATACTTTTCTTTTTCATAAGTAATCATTTTTTTAATCTTTTCATAAGAATACTCGTTACTAGCATTTTCATATCCATCTGTAGTTATAATAAACAAAACATTTTTAGCTTTTTCTTCTTTTTTATTTTTCTGCACATTTATCATAAAATTAATAGAATGACCTATGCCATCTAAAAGAGCCGTACATCCCCTTACATAATAATCCTTACTTGTAATGTTTTTAATTTCTTTAATATTAACTCTTTTGTGTAACATTTCTATTTTATCATCAAACAAAACTGTAGTAACATTGGCTTCTCCATCTTCTTCTCTTTGTTTCTTAAGCATTGAGTTGAATCCACCTATGGTGTCATCTTCCAGACCTGACATTGACCCACTTCTATCTAATATAAACACAACCTCTGTTAAATTATTTTCCATAAAAAATACCTCCTTGAAATATATTCCATATTAAAAATTTATAACTAACTTTTATCTTTAAATATAGAATACTTTTTTTAAGGAGATACTTGGTCGCTTTAAAAGCGACATATATTTTTAGGTTGCTAATAAAGGCTGTTCAAAAGAGAACAAAGCTTCATTTATTATGAATATATCATAGTTTTTGTTTTTTATAAAATACTCTACTATTAAATCAAACTTGTGACTTGGAGATAAGGTATATCCCGCTTTTGCTAATAAATCCTTCGTTTCATCCAGAGATAGTTCTAGACCTATAGCCAAGGATAAAGCTGTTGATTTTTTAGGATTATAGTCTTTATTACTTCGTATTTTAGAAAATAATTTTCTATCCATATTAGCTTTTTTATAAACTTGTACATCAGTTTTTCCTTTTTCATCAATAAGTCTTAATAACATTTGTGAAAAACTTTCATCAATATTATCCAAAATATTTTCTAAGGATCTCTTATTAAAAGATATTATTTTATTTGTTGATTTCTCTATATAACAATCATTATGAGAAATTTCTTCCATTTCTATTATATCTCTATCTCTTAATCTATAATCCTCATCTTCATAAAAATCATCAATATAATGTTGAATTCCCTCATATAATTCTTCACTTAAATGTACAGCTTTTCTATCAAAAACTACAAGATAAATATCCATATCATTGTCAGTTAAAAACTCTTTAATAGTTGAAACCGCTATATTTAATGCTTCTTTTTTGGGATATCCATAAATACCAGAAGATATTAAAGGAAATGCTATGGACTTCAAATTATAATCCTTTGCCAGCTTCAATGATGTTTCATATGCACTTTTAAGAAACTTAGCTTCATTTGAATTTCCATCTTTATATATAGGTCCTACAGTATGAATAATATATTTGGCTTTAAGATTATATCCCTTTGTAATAACAGCATGACCTACTGGACAGGGCCTTATTTGTTCACACTCTTTTTGTAATTGTGTCTCACCTGCTGCCTTAAAAATTGCACCACAAACTCATCCACCCATTCGAAGTTTAGAGTTGGC
The DNA here is from genome assembly GCF_051148895.1 of Terrisporobacter vanillatitrophus. Lineage (GTDB taxonomy): Bacteria > Bacillota > Clostridia > Peptostreptococcales > Peptostreptococcaceae > Terrisporobacter > Terrisporobacter vanillatitrophus. The sequence goes on along the minus strand of NZ_CP154625.1, from coordinate 1,790,625 downwards.
AGCATTTACTATGGCATCTGTATTCATGTTTGTAATGTCATTATGTAAAATCTGAAATGGCATTGTACTACCTCCATATAAAGTTCTTGCCTAAATTATAGCACAATAGGTTCATTTTCAAGTTCTGTATAAATATAAACTTATTTGTATTTTAAATAGTTTATATTACAAAAAGGTACTACCTGATTTTAGGTAATACCTTCTAAATCTTCACATTTAAGTTTTCTAACAAAATTTTTATCAGAATTGTCAGTTAATAAAATTTTTTTATCCTCATATATAATTTCCATATCTACACCTGTTTTTTATCACAACTATATAGTTTATATCATAATGTATCTATATAGTATATTAAAAATATAATATATTTTTGCTTTTTACAAGGGGGATATTTTATGCAAAAAAAAAATACTAATCTTATATCTATAAAATCATCAAAATATAATACTTATTTAAGTGTAGATTCAGATACTAGAACTTTAAAGTTTGATAGTAAGTCACCTACTTCTTTTTATATCAATCCATATTATCCTAATAAAATGATTTTGAAATCTGAAGATGGTTATTTTGTTAGATTATGTGATGATTATACTGTTAGAGCTGATGTTGTAGATATAAATGATGCTTCTTTAATTGATCTATCATTTATAAATCAAAAAGATACCTATCTAATCTCTAATAATAATTATCTTTATATTGATAGTAATTCTATATTAAGATATTCTAACCGTTCTAAAGATACAGGTTCTTTATTTAAAATCAAACAAGTTATTTCTAGTACTAGAGCTCCCGTTGTAAGCATTTACTCTGATGCTAATTATCAAGGTAATGTTCAACAACTAACACCTGGCAACTATAATATTAACCAGCTTTCTATTGGTAATGATACATTAAGTTCTATTAAAGTTCCTCAAGGTTTTTCTGTCACTCTTTATTCTGATGCTAATTTTAAGGGTGATTCTGTGACAATAACTAGCGATACTCCTTATATTGGCGATAATTTTAATGATAAAACTTCTTCTATAATTGTTGAAAAACTATCAACTAATGCTGTTCAAATTTATTCTGATGCTAATTATCAAGGTAATGTTCAACAACTAACACCTGGCAACTATAATATTAACCAGCTTTCTATTGGTAATGATACATTAAGTTCTATTAAAGTTCCTCAAGGTTTTTCTGTCACTCTTTATTCTGATGCTAATTTTAAGGGTGATTCTATGACAATAACTAAGGATACTCCTTATATCGGCGATAATTTTAATGATAAAACTTCTTCTATAATTGTTGAAAAACTATCAACTAATGCTGTTCAAATTTATTCTGATGCTAATTATCAAGGTAATGTTCAACAACTAACACCTGGCAACTATAATATTAACCAGCTTTCTATTGGTAATGATACATTAAGTTCTATTAAAGTTCCTCAAGGTTTTTCTGTCACTCTTTATTCTGATGCTAATTTTAAGGGTGATTCTATGACAATAACTAAGGATACTCCTTATATCGGCGATTATTTTAATGATAAAACTTCTTCTATAATTGTTGAAAAACTATCAACTAATACTGTTCGAATTTATTCTGATGCTAATTATCAAGGTAATGTTCAACAACTAAAACCTGGTTATTATAATATCAATCAACTTTCTATTGGTAATGATACCTTAAGCTCTATAAAAATTCCTAGGGGATTTGTTGTTAGACTCTATGAGGATGCTAATTTTAAAGGTAACTATGTGACTTTAAGAAATGATGTGCCTTATATTGGGGATTATTTTAATGATAAAGTTTCTTCTATAATTGTGACTTTCCGAGGTTAATAGTCTAAACAAAAAAGATATTATCATGGTAATATGATAATATCTTTTTTATTTTTAAATTATACATTTTTAATAGTTTTCATTATGAATTCTGCTTTCGTCATATCTATCTACAAATTCATTTCCTAATACTATTATTGTTACTGATGAACTTTCGATTTATTTTGTATATAGGTTCATTTTAGATAATTATTGGGTTTTAAAGTTATTTTTGTTACACCATTACTTTTAGTTACTTAAAGAGATTCTTTGGTAGACAAAAATTCAATCTTTATCAAAACAACAAGCACTTTAACTTTATCTAATATATTTCTTAACAACCTTCGCCACTGGAACACCTATAATTAACCCTATAACTATTTGAGTAATATTTCCTGGCACAGATGATAAAGGCTGTATATAGTTTCCATATAACACTATCTCTGTTACATAATAACCAAATATCATCCAAATACCTGACACTATTATGGCAAAAACATTAGTTAAAACACTGTTTCCTTTTTTGTTGTTAGACCAGGCAATACTTCCTATAATATATCCCATTATTCCTCTAACTATAAATGTAAAGGGTGCCCACATTGCCCATTCTGACAGTAGATCAAATAAGCCCATACCAAAAGCACCAGCTAAAGCACCTTTTTTCTTACCAAATACAATTGATGAAATAAATAACATTGTATTTCCTAAGTGTACTAATCCTCCACTTGATGCTATTGGCAGTCTTATGTTAATAAACCTTGTTGCTATAAATACCAATGCTATAAGCAAAGCAGTTTCTACTAAATCTCTAGTTCCTATATTTTTTCTAACTTCATTTGATATTTGCATTTTATATCCCCCACACATATTTATTTGTAGTATTTATTAAACAAACTTACTAAAGATCCATTTCCTTGGAAACCTAAATCTTTTAAACTATTATCTAAAATATCCAATATATATATTATTTTATCTAATTTTGCATTTTCTCCCATGTGGCCAATTCTAAGTAATTTATCCACATATTCTCCCAGTGATGTTCCTATTATAGTGTTGTATTTTTCACGTATATGCTTAGTTAAATTTAAAGCTCCTATATTTTCAGGTATAACTAGTGCTGTTACCGTATTAGAGTATCCACTATCTAAAAATAACTCTCCACCATATTCTTTAAGTGCTTCTCTTGTAGCTTTTGCAACTTTTTCATGTCTTTTTATTGTATTTTCTGTTCCTTCTTCTAATATATTTTCCAAAGCTCTATCTAAACTTATAATGTCACTTATAGGCATTGTATATGGGAAATATTTTTGTTCATAGTAATCTTCCCATATTGTTAAGTTGCAGTAAAAACCTATTATTTTACTTTTTCTATTTTTCATACTATTTTTAGCATCTTCACTTACGCTTACTATACTAAGACCCGGTTGAGCTGATATGGCTTTTTGAGATCCACCAAGTACTATATCTATTTGCCAATCATCTACTAAAAGTTTTTCTCCAACCATGGCTGCCACTGAATCTACAACAGTAAGTATGTTGTACTTTTTAAGTAATGGACATATTTTACTTAAATCATTTAAAACTCCCGTTGGTGTATCACAGTGTACTATAGTTGCATATTTAAAATCATGGTCTTTTTCTAAAAATCTTTCTAATTCTTCTACATCTATAGCTTTTTTATAACTTTTGCTAAAAAGTACAGCTTCCCCACCATACATAGTTACAAAATCCTCAAAACCTTTTCCAAATATTCCATTATCTATAACTAAAACTCTATCGTTTTTCTCTGTCAATGATGCACATGCTGCTTCTAAACCCAGTATACCTTCTCCACTTAGTATGTATACGTCATTTTTAGTGTTTATTATTTTTGCCATTTTATCACAAGTGTTCTTATAAAATTCCACAAAATCAGCATCCACATCTGGATTTGTAGTTTTTATACTTCTTGCTTGTCTTACATTTTCCCTAACATTACTTGGTCCTGGCATATATACATTTTTATTGTTCATAATTTCCTCTCCTTGTTAAAATACTTATGAAGTAATTATATATGATTTTTCTATTTATGTGATACAATTTCACTTTTTTCAAGAATTGTATTAGTACATTTGCAATAAAAGTATAAATAAGTGCATAAAAATCCATAGTGAATACACAAAAAAAGCTGCTTATATCAATCTGATATGCAACTTTTTATATTTTATTATTTGGCTATGTTTCAATATAGTATTGATATACTCCTACTTTTTCGTTTGCATTAGATTAAAATTGTGAACTAAAGTAATCTTAATTTCTTTTAGTTTTTTACTTACTTATTTTAAATTTGTTTACAAGGAAACAAGTTTTTGTTATACTTGTTTACAAGGAAACAAGGAGGTATTATGAATAATTTATTATTAGATCAAATTGCAGAGTTTTTAGAAAAACAAGATTTACTAGCAAAATTAACAGAAAACGAAAAGTTACATGAGTATGGAACTTCCGAAATTCATACTATTGAAGCCATTGGAGATTTAGAAAATCCTAATGTAACAGAAATTGCAAAACATCTTAAAATGACAAAAGGTGCAATAAGCAAAATAACAAAGAGGTTAATAAAAGAAGAAGCAATTGAGCCTTATTCAATTCCTAGTAATAAACAAAAAGTATTTTTTAAATTAACTGTAAAAGGTCAATTTTTATATGAAGAACATGATAAGAGACATAAATTGTGGTTAGAAAGAGACAATAAATTTTTAAGTCAATTTGATAGCAACAAATTAAAAGAAATATCCAACTTTATTATTTCCTTTAACGAGTATATGCAAGAACAAATTGAGGAATTATCAGAGAATAAAAATAAAGGAGAATTATAATGAGTAAAGAATCAGTAATGAACAAAATGAAATCATCATTTGAAAACACTATACCAACAGAAATATATCATGCATTAAATGTTCTACATAATGCAGAGGTAATAATGGATGGTGAAAAAATAGTAGGAGAGGAGAGGGAGATTATTGAACTAACTGCTATTCTTCATGATATAGGTATGATTAATGCTAAAGCGAAATACAATAACACAAGTGGTCCATATCAAGAAAAAGAAGGTCCATCCGCTGCCAAAGAATTACTTTTTGATGAAGATTTAACTACAGATGAAATTGATAGAATCTGTCATATAATAGGTCATCATCATACGTTTAGCGCTATTGATAACAGAGACTTTCAAATAATATGGGAAGCAGACTTCTTAGAGGCTTTAAAAAAATTAGATTCAAAAAACAGCCAAGAAAAATTAAAGAAACTTATTGATAATAACTTTAAAACTGAAAGTGGTCATAAATTAGCATATGAATCTCTTATTATGGCCTAAGATATTTTTTGATAAGTATAAATAAAAAATAGCTTTACCATAGTATTTAAAATATAATACTCAAGGTAAAGCTATTTTAATTTTTAAGGTATTATTATCTTTTGCACATAAATATATTTTCATCTTTTGAAAAACCATACTGTTCATAGAGTCCATGTGCATCCTCAGTTACTAACATCCCTTTCATGTCTTGTAATTCCTTATCATTTACAATTGTTTCCATAAGAGCTTTACCTATACTATTTCCACGATAATTTTCATCCACAATTACATCACAAATATAATAAACTGTTGCATAGTCAGTAACAACTCTTGCAAATCCAATTTGCTTATTATTATCTTTTAAATATGCACCATAGCATATAGAGTTTTCTATTGATTTTCTTATTTTATCTTCACTGCGATTATTTGCCCAGTAAGTCATACCTAGCATATCATTTACATTTTGGAATTGAATCCTATCTTTATCTTTTGAAATATAAAACATTATTTAAAAAACCTTTCTAAATTAGATATTGATAATACTTAATCCTTAATATATAAAAACCATTTATCTCTTCAAATTTATATTTATATAATATTAAAATAATCTTTATTTTCCATTATATATAACGATTGTTCACCAAATGTCCCCTCCAAATTGTAATTTATTTTTTATATTTATAATGAAAATTATATCTTTAGTTTATTTAAATTTTATAGAATTCATAGCTCTTATTATTTCTTTCTGTGAATCATTTAAATACACTGTATTAAAATCGAAAATCTTATTTTCTATTTTGATTAAATATACTATATTGTTTTTAAATTCAATAATTGTAAACTCCTTACCATTCACATCTTTAGTTTCTATATTTTGAATATTAGCAGAATCATCCCCAAAGTCGATATTGTAAACTTTATCTATATAATCATTAATTTTTTCGTCTTTATTAATAACTCGTATACTCATCCCTTCCCCTATTACTAAATGTTTATCCACTTTTATCCCTTGATTACTAAATTTAGAAGACATAATACAAATAGTTACTTCTTCTAAATCTTCTAAATTATTAACTTCTTCATTCATATTTTCTATATCTTCCTTAACTTTCCATTCATCAGGAATATCCATTTCAAAAGAAAACTTTTTATTTATATATTTATTACCTTCTACTTCCCCATACCATAAGTCATTTTCTTTATTACATCCACTTATTGAAAGTATTAATACTATTATTAATGATATTATGCTTATTTTTTTCATCTAAAATGTTCCCCCTACATAATAAATTTTAATTTTTTATTATAATTAAAATTTAATTTACAAATTCCTTTCTCCCCTTCTTCAATTCTTAATATATAACTATTCTAACATTGATCATAGTCCTAAGAAGTTTATAAATAATTTATGTTTGTAATTTTTTAAGCATAAAAAATAAGGGTATTAGGCTAATACTCTCTTTCTTCTCAATATATTAAGATTGTGTATTTGAATCCTTTTTAAAGCATATTTCTCTAAATGAAAGCAATAGTCCAAAAATTAATCCTTGTACTATTATATTCATCTTAGTGTTTTGCATAATTCCATATATTATAAGTATTAATACATAAGAACTTATTCTTAATTTATTTTCTTTTTTCTCATTTAAATCCTTTATTTTACTTCGCATATCTTTAAAGAAATCATATTTGGAGTTTAATTTATCAAACATAATCATTGATATAGAAGCTGATATTATAAGTATTATCGTCTTCATCATTTTATCCCCTTTGTATCTTTTTCGCATTATATAACGATTGCGTACTTATTTTTATTATAGCATTCTTTTAACTCATTTATTATTAGTTACATAAACTGTAGCGTTCTTAATTTGAAATCCTTCATTCTTAGTGTAGGAGTATACCACATTACTTTGTACAATAAAATTCTTAGTTTTAATATAATCTCTATCTGTTTCAAATGTTCTTATCCACTTAAACCACTTCATATAGTTTGATATTTATATAAATAAACAACTTCATTATTCAAAACATTTATAAATTCCATCAGCTATAGCTTTTGCTATTATAGGATGATTTTCTGTATTACTAACAAACTCATCATCTTCCTTATTAGACAAGAATCCCATCTCTATCAAAACAACAGGCACTTTAGACCAATTAAATCCTGTCAAATCATCTCTTTCTATAACCCCTCTACTCTTTATACCTACTTCCTTCACATATGTATTAAGTATTGTTGTTCCATAAGATTTACTAATTTTATAAAAACTTGATGTGTATTCATTATTGGCTGGAACATGCATAGATGCACCATTCACACTATTATCTTCACAAGAATCTGCATGGATTCTTACTACTAAATCAGCATTATTTTTGTTACCAACTTCAGCTCTTTCTATATTACTTTTAGACTCTGCCACATCATTTTTAGTTAAAACTACATTATATCCCTTTGACTGTAGTTCCTTTTTTAGTAATGATGCCACTGACATAGTAGTTTTGTGCTCTGGTATATTTGTATATAATCCTGTTGCTCCTAAGCCATCTTTTAATTTTGTTGTAGAAGAGTTTGGTGATACTGGTTCATTTCCTGATGTTCCTGTTGATGAATGACCTGGATCTATAACTATAGTAATCTTTGAATTATTATCTTTATCAGAGTCATTATTTTTATCATCTTGTGTATCTTCTACTTTATTTGTTTCAACATCCTTATTTTCCCTGGAATTAATTCTAACGCAGCCAGTAATCAAAGCTAACATGCTTACGACCACAAATAATAAAACAATTTTCTTTTTCATATTCTCTCCCCCCCTTTTTTATTTACTCTTTATTTATATTCTATATATTTTAAATATAAAACTTTGTAACTTCGTGAAGTAATATCTTTATTGTATTGTAAAATCAAAAACAAGGCCATATTTTTCTTCTACACCATTGTATGAACATTCATTTCATATTTTACAATAAATGTAGTATTTATAGTAGAAGTACAATGAATTAAACATGGTACAAAGCTAGATATGTATAATACAAAAAAGGTATACACATTTTTGTGTATACCTGGGTTATGTGAATTTTCAACTATTAAGTTTATTATGTAACTCAGATATGATTATAATACAACAACTATACATTAAATACTAAGTTAAAACTTTTTTATTATATTAATCAATATTTGATAATTCTATATAAATAAAGTAATATAACTTTTTAGTTAACATATTTACAATTTCTTAGAAGTGCTCTCCATTTTCATAATACTTCTCTTTTTCAAAAACTGTAAAAGCTAAATCCATACTTTCTATATTTAGATTTTCTCTTATATTGTTAGTGATTATTTTAGCTACTGTATCTTGCACCTCTTGACCTCTATCAAACCAAGCTACTTCTACAAATGGATATACATCTGCTATCTTACCATTTCTTATAGCAACAGACTTTATACATTCTATTTCAAAATAATCTCTTGGGCATTTTACTGCTTCTACTAATTCATCAATCATCTTTTCACTTATCTTGCAGATGTCGTTTTCATTTATTCCTCTTACTTTTATTTGTGGCATAACTTTCCTCCTGTTGTTGAATTTATTACTTATATTTATTTTACTATTTAGACTATGTTTCCCATATAGGCAATCTTGTAATAGATATATTATAACAAATTATTAAAAAATAACAAAAGGGCTAGTAAATACAATAAAGAGAGTATATTACTTCCATACTATTATGATGATGTCTTTATTAGTTCTTGACACAAACCGTCAAGAACTGCACTCTTTTTTATTTTTAGTTTATTTTATTTATTATATCCCACGTTTTTTTATAATTAGTTTTATCATTTGTATTATAACTAACAGAAAGATTAGAATCTTGAATTCCAAAAGATAGTACTAATTCAGGATCCTTACTTATAAAATGCATTATATTTGAAATAGCCTCTTTATTATTTATTTCATAAGTATCTATTATAATTTTTTCTATATCACCATTCCTAAAGGTATAATTATATATTTTTGTGTTGTCTTCAGGAATCTCTTCCATAAACTCTGATTCAAATCTATAATCCTTTAATAATTTTTTAATATCATCAATTTTAACATCTTCATTATTATTTACTTTATCTATAATATAATAACAAGCATCCTCTAAGGAATATTGATTTTCTTTCCTTTGTATGGAAATACCTAGCTCATTTATTTCTCCTAGTATTTTTTTATAACTAGACCTATCAAGTTTAGAAGTATCAATACTATAATTCCATTGTTTTTCTCCTTTAATAGACATTAAAATTATGGCATCATCATATAAGCTATGTGTAAGAAAATCAATAGTTTCTTTACTTCCCGAAACAATGAAACTTACACTAAGATATTCATTATCATCGCCAGTAAAGATATACTCATAGGATTTTTCACCCTTTACATCATGAATTTCTGAATGGTCTAAAATCTTGAACTCATAATCTTTTAATAGTTTTTTTACATCATCTATTCCTATGTCTTCTTCATTTTCTGCTTTATCAAGAAGGTAAAAATAAGCATCTCCTAAAGATTCTACTTTTTCCTTTCCTTGCATATTACATCCTGATATAAAAATACAAGTCAATACGGAAATTAATATAATTATTTTTTTCATGTGTTCTTCCCCTTTTTATTAGTATAGCATTGGAATATAAGAAATAAAAACTGTTGAGAGTGAACTTAAATATAAATTACCTAATTCATATATAGAATTAATGAGAGTTACATAATGGAGGAATGGGAATATCCTGCATTTGGAGTTTATATATGTGATACTCCACGAAGAAAACTAACATAGACTTTTACAATAAAAAAGAACCAGATACATTTAGTACCTGGCTCCATTAATTACATATCTACTTTATCTACATCAATGCTCGGTATACTAACACTAGCAACCATACATCCTTTTAATTTATATTAGTCTATTATTTGTATAGATATATTTCTAACTCCCCAGCTATTGCTCTGTGAGTCTGAATTCATAAATATATCTATCTTATTTCCTTTTATTCCTCCACCAGTGTCTTCTGCAATGAATATTTTTCCAAATCTAGGTATATAAACTTTTGTTCCATAAGGAATAACACTTGGGTCTACAGCTATTGTTCCCCATTGAGGTTTTGTTCCTGTTGCAGTTATACCATCTCCACTATAAGCTGTAGCTGATACTACTATACTTTTCTTTGATGAAGATGAAACTTCTGAACCTGATAATTTATCTTGTGATGATTCTTTTGTACTTGATGATATTTTTGTGCTTGATGATACCTTTGAATTAGAACTATTTGAAGTTTTATTCCATGTCATTAAAGCCACATCAGTATCTATATGTGAACTATGTACCCATCCTGTTTTTCCATCTGAAGTTTGAAGTTTATACCATCCATCTAATGATGATATTACTTTTACCTTTTCTCCTTCATATAAAACTTTTATAATATTATAATTAGTTGATGCTCCTTTTCTCATATTAGCATTGTCTTTTAAAGTTCCATTAGCATCACTTTCTGACCATGCAAATTTAGCATCTGATACTTTTATATATTTTCTATATGACCAGCCTACTTTACCATCTGAAGTCTTAACTTTGTACCAGTCACCTTTTTTTGATAAAACTTTTACACTTGCTCCCTTTTCATGAACATTAATTATTTCATCTTCAAGTGATGGACCTTTTCTGAAATTCAAATATTCTGTTACTGTTCCTGGAATAGCACTTGCTTCTTCCTTTTCCTCTTTTGAAGCATCTATGTATTTACCATATGACCAACCTGTTTTATCATCTGAAGTTTTAACTTTGTACCAACCATTTGACTCTGATAATATTTTTATATTTTGCCCTTGCTTAAGTACTTCTTGAACGTTATGTTCAGTAGATGCACCCTCTCTAAGGTTTAAGTTTTCCTTTACTGTTGCAGCTTGAGATTCAACAGAAGCACCAGCCCCTAGTGCCATTGCCATCGATACAAAAGCTGTTGTTTTTAAAGTATTTTTTAACATATATTTTCCTCCAATATTGTTTTATAGAATAATCTTTCTAAATAAAATATTGTGCCTTTAATCACTTAAATTTTAAATCTATACTTATATATTATTACAACTTTGTAACTTTTGGAAGTGTTTTTTGTAAAATAATTACAAACCGTTAACAAAATATATGTTTTATTTCTAATTTTATACAGTTCAAACCCAGCATTTTCAACACCCAAGCAATTTATATATATTTTTTTATTTTTTCTTTTTTGTAACTTTTGTAACTTTTATAAAATAACTCTTTTTCTGTTTTAATTTGATTTTATAATTCTTTTATTAAATTGCAATATACTTGGCATGCTTCTTCTATTTTTTCAACTTTGCATCTTTCGTCTACCATATGTGCTAATTTGTATTCTCCTGCTCCAAATCCAATTGTTGGTATCCCCATGGCTACAGGTGTTATAGCGTTTGTTCCAAAATCCCAGAAATCAAATTCTTCAGGCTCTTTTTTATATACATCTTCATAAGCTTTTATCAAAGATTTAGTTAATATATGATTTTTTTCAATTTTCCAAGGATCGTGCATTGGTTGGTACTCTAGTTTTTTATTATTCCAAGTAGTATGATATAGCGTTCCCACTTCCCATGATGCATTTTTATTTTTTATAAGCTCATCCATTTCTCCTTTTACTTGTTCCAATGTGTCTCCAAGAGCTAATCTTCTATCTAGATAAATAGAACATTCACTTGGTACTGCATTTAATGATGCACTTACACAAGAAATATCCGATAAAACTATTGTGCCATGTGGCTTGTTTTCTTTGTATAATGATTTATTTAATTCATCAACTCTTGATATTATTTCAGTCATTTCATAAACTGCATTTACACCTTTTTCTGGTGCTGAACCATGAGATGATACTCCATAAGTTTTTATTCTTATTTGCGCTTTACCCTTATGTCCTAAAGTTATTACGTTGTTGCTTGGCTCACAAATAATGCAATAATCAGGTCTTAAAGATAATTCTTCATATAAATGTTTTAAATTTTCACCATCACAATATTCTTCGCATACTGTTCCTGTTACATATATGGTTTTTCCATCTATATAGCCCTTATCTCTTGCAGCTACAGCAGCATAAATACTTGCACACAAAGATGATTTCATATCTACGCTACCTCTTCCCCATAAATATCCATCTACTATATTTCCTGAAAAAGGTGGTTGTTGCCAGTCTTTTTCATCATTTACTTCAACAGTATCCATATGAGAATCAAAGTGTATGATTTTAGGTCCATTACCTATTTTTCCAACTACATTTCCTGTTGAATCTATAAATACCTGGTCAAAACCTAATTTTTCCATTTCTGATTTTATTAAGTTTGCAAAATTCCCCTCTTCGTCTGTATAGCTTCTAGTTTGAACTGACTTTTGTACAAATTTTATTAAATCTGATGCTTTACTCACCTTTAACCACTCCCTCTGTATTAAATACTAGTATTACAGAATTTTCATCAAATTCTAGTTGATTTTTTATTTTTTCATAATTCATATTGGAAAGTATTTCTTCTACAAATCCTAGTCCTACAGCTCCAGACTCACCAGAACTGAAATTAACATCATCTCCTATTGGATTTTTGGCTCTATCCATACCTTTGAAAGTTATTTCATCTTCACATTTTATAAAGAAACTTGACTGAGCTTTTAATAATGGAAAAGTAGTAAAATTAGCTTCTCCACAGTTAAGTCCTGCCATTGCCGTATGTGGTTCACCACCAATAGTTATATTTTTATTTTCTTTTACAGATTCATATATACAAGGCACTGCACTTGATTCTATTACTCCAATAAAAGGCAATTCATCACCGTATTTATTGTATAAATACCAAAGAACTCCACCAGCCATGGCTCCAACACCTGCTTGAACAAATATATGTGTTGGCTTTTCTTTCATTTGATCTAGTGCTTCTCTTATCATAGTTGAATATCCTAGTACTATATTATTTGGTATTTGTGTATATCCTGGTAATGCTGTATCTTGTACTAAATAATAATTGTTTTCTTTTGCAAAATTAGAAGCATATCTAACAGTGTCATCATAATTCATATCTGTTACAACTACCTTTGCCCCATATTTTTCTATGGCTTTTACTCTTCTATCTTCACTTCCCTTTGGCATAAATATTATTGACTTATACCCAAGACTCTCAGCTCTCCATGCTAAAGCTTTTCCGTGATTTCCATCGGTGCAAGAAACAAATGTGTAAGTTGGATTTTTCTCCTCTTTTATAATCTTTTCTAGGGCATAACTGGCTCCTAGTCCTTTAAAAGCGTTTAATCCAAATCTATATGATTCATCTTTTACATATATACTTTTCACTGATAGTTTTTGTGAAAGTGATTTTAAATTATGCAAAGGTGTTACTTTATAATCTTTCATACTTTTGTGAAAACTATATACTGATTCAAAATCCTGTGGAAGTTCCATATTATTTAAATATTTTGTTTTAGTGTTTTTTATGATCTCTATTGAATTCATTACCCCACCTCCTTAAGTATAATTATATTGACTTTTATAAATATCTATATCATAATATAATCAATTTGTATCGTTATATTGACATAGGAAGGAAAAATAAAATATGCAACAATATAATATTATTATTGATGAAAATAAAAAAGAAACCACAGATCATGGTTCCTTTGAATTTCCCCTTGCAATTTATACAACGGATATTAGCAAAAATGTTATAGGTTTTATTGATTGGCACTGGCATGATGAATTGCAATTTTGTTTAATTACTAAAGGTAGTATAGTATTTGATATAAATGCATCTCAAGTCGTATTAAATGAAGGTGATGGCTTATTTATAAATTCTCAACAGATACATAGAGCTAAAAATTATGAAAATATAGATAGTTCCTATATATGTTTTGACTTTCATCCAAAGCTTATTTCTAGTTTTATGGGAAGTTTAATAAACACAAAATATATTGATACTTATGTAAATAATTCATCTATTGAATATTGCATTCTTTCTAAAAATATTTCATGGCAGTTAAATATTTTGAACAAACTTTCTTATATTTATGAAATTTTTAGCAGCAAAACCTTTGGATTCGAATTTGAAATTTTTATTAATTTTTTGGAAATTTGGAAGGATTTCTTTGAGTTTTACTTTAAAAATTTTAAGGAAAAGGAACTAAATTACAATAGTTTACGCTTAAAAAATATTATTACCTATATAAATAATCACTATATGGAAAAAATTCAGTTAGAAGATATAGCAAAGGTGGCTAACTTATCTAAAAGTGCTTGTTGTAGAGAATTTAAAAAGCATATGAAGTGTACTGTTTTTGAGTATTTAATTAATTATAGGCTTGTTGTGGCTACTAAACTTTTAGTTTCTAGCGATTATTCTGTTACTGAGATTGCTTATAATTGTGGTTTTGGTACTACTAGTTATTTTATTGAAAAATTTAAAAATAAGACTGGTGTTTCTCCTTATGTTTATCGTAAAAATTCAAGATTATAAGTGGATTAGTTGCTAATACTAAAAAAAGACCCAATGGGTCTTTTTTCATACAATCTATATATATTATAATATAGTTATATTTTCAGCTTGAGGTCCTCTAGCGCCTTTAACTATGTCAAAGCTAACTTTTTGTCCTTCTTCTAATGTTTTGTATCCATCAGTTTTTATAGCTGAGAAATGTGCGAATACATCATCTCCACCTTCTACTGATATAAATCCAAATCCTTTGTCATTGTTAAACCATTTTACTATTCCGTTTGTCATTTAATAAATCTCCTTAACTTATTTATAAAAGTATTTTATTTTTTTATTACATATTTAATTGTATCCTATTTTGTAATAATTTACGCATTTTTTTGAAAAATATTTTAATCTTAGCATATATCATAACGATCTGCGTTCATTACTTTATTCCAAGCACATACAAAGTCCTTTAAGAATTTACGCTGAGAGCCTTCACTTGCATAGACTTCTGCAATGGCGCGAAGTTGAGAGTTAGATCCAAAAATAAGATCAACTCTTGTTCCTTTCCACTTTAATTTTCCTGTTGCTCTATCACGTCCCTCAAATATTTGTTCATCGGTGGAAGTAGGTTGCCAAACTGTATCCATATCTAAAAGATTTACAAAGAAATCATTTGTAAGAGCTTCTGGTTTCTTTGTAAAAACACCATTTTGAGATTTTTTATAGTTAATATCTAACACACGCATCCCACCTAATAATACTGTCATTTCAGGAGCAGTCAAGGTTAAAAGCTGTGCACGATCAATTAATAATTTGTCTTGCATCATTGAATAATCTGGCTTTACATAGTTTCTAAATCCATCTGCTTTTGGCTCAAGTACAGCAAAAGATTGAATATCAGTTTCTTCCTGAGATGCGTCACTACGTCCTGGAGTGAAAGGAACTCTGATTTTATATCCTGCTTTTCTTGCCGCTTTTTCAATTCCTGCACATCCTCCTAGTACAATCAAATCTGCTAAGGATACCTTCTTATTTATTTTATTTGACTTTAACTGTAAATAATTAAAGTCTGATTGTATTTTTTCAAGAATTTGTAAAACATTATCTAATTGCTCTGGTTCATTAACTTCCCAAGATCTCTGTGGTTGTAGACGAATTCTTGCTCCATTTGCACCACCACGTTTATCAGATCCTCTAAATGTGGATGCAGAAGACCAAGCTGTATAAACAAGGTCTGATACTGATAAATTAGAATCTGAAATTTTATTTTTAAGATATTTAATGTCTTCTTTATTAACTAATTCATAATCAACTTCTGGTACAGGGTCTTGCCATATAAGTTTCTCTGGGGGTACCTCAGGACCTAGATACCTTGAAATAGGACCCATATCACGATGTGTCAATTTAAACCAAGCACGTGCAAAATCATCAGCAAATTTATCAGGATTTTCCATATAATTTCTAGCAATTGGCTCATATATTGGATCAAATCGAAGACCTAAATCAGCCGTTGTCATAATAGGACGATGATTTATAGATGGGTCATGTGCATCTACAATCATATCTTCCTCAGCTACATCTTTAGCCAACCATTGATAAGCTCCTGCAGGACTCTTAACCAACTCCCACTCGTACTTAAACAATGTTTCAAAATAGCCCATATCCCATTTTGTTGGATTTGGCTTCCATGCACCTTCAAGTCCACTAGTGATTGTATCAATACCTTTACCTGTTTTATAATCATTCTTCCAGCCAAGTCCCTGTTCTTCAATATTAGCAACGTCAGGTGCAGGCCCAACATATGTGGCTGGAGCTGCTCCATGGCATTTACCAAATGTATGACCACCTGCCACAAGTGCCACAGTTTCTTCATCATTCATAGCCATACGAGCAAATGTCTCTCTAACATCTTTTGCAGAGCCAACTGGATCTGGTTTTCCATCAGGTCCTTCTGGATTTACATAAATAAGTCCCATCTGAACCGCTGCAAGTGGATTTTCAATTTCGTTTGTACCAGGAATTTTATTAGTTCCAAGCATCTCCTCAGCTGACCCCCAGTAAACCTCTTGTGGTTCCCAAACATCCACACGTCCACCGCCAAATCCAAATGTCTTAAGTCCCATTGATTCAAGAGCACAATTACCTGTTAATATCATAAGATCTGCCCATGAAATTTTATCGCCGTATTTTTGTTTAATTGGCCAAAGTAACCTACGAGCTTTATCTAAGTTAGCATTATCAGGCCAACTATCTATTGGTGGAAATCTCTGGGTTCCATCACTTGCTCCACCTCTACCGTCCCCTACTCTATAAGTTCCTGCACTATGCCATGCCATACGAATAAATAGTGGTCCATAATTACCAAAATCTGCTGGCCACCAATCCTTTGAATCTGTCATCAAATCATATAAATCTTTTTTTAATGCATAATAATCAAGTTTTTCAAATTCTTTCGCATAATTAAAATTACTTCCCATTGGATTACTTAAACTAGAGTTTTGGTGAAGAATGTTTAGATTTAACTTATTAGGCAACAAATCCATGTTGTTGGTTGGACTGCTTGACATTCTAGTTCTTCCAGTAAACGGGCATCTCATCTCTCCCATGCAATAATAACCCTCCTTTACTTTATTAATGTTTTAAATGTAAGTCCAGAATTAATAACTACTATTTTATATTTATAAAATTAAAATCTGAACACATAAGTTCTACAATTTTATTACATAATATGTAAGTACACTTTCACTTATGTTCATTGTCTGTCATTAAACATAATTCAAGGGGTGTATCAAAAATGTACTGCGCCCCAATTGTTGGACCAAGATTCTAACGATTGGGGTGTTTAACTTGAAAAAAGATACCCGAAGGGATTGCACACTAAATAACTCCCTTTAAATATTAAAAAAAATAAAAACGGAGTTTGTGGAAAATTGATTTACTGGTTAATTATCATGTAATTCCAAGTGATTCTTCAACTTGTGTTTGAACTACAAATCCTTGAGTTTGTAGATATTTAATCATCCTATCTATAGATTTAGTTTGATTTACACAATCACTTAAGTAAGAATCGTATAATGAAGAATTAAATTCTTTATTATTTAGTAACATATTGTAACAACAAGTAAGTAGCATTCTTGAAATAGCTATTATAGCTCTCTTATGTCCACGTCTTTTTTTAATAGATTCATATCTATATTTAAAGTAAGGACATGATTTATCTTTAATAGCTGCATTGGCACATTGAACAAGCAAAGGTTTTAAATATAAACCGGCACGACTTATACGAACACTTTTCTTTTTTCCTGCACTTTCATTGTTCTGAGGCGTTAATCCTGCCCAAGAACAAAGGTGCTTTGATGTATCAAATTTAGACATATCAACACCTATTTCAGAAATTATGCCTACGGCAGACTTAGGTGTAATTCCTGGTACGGAAGAAAGTAAAGATATTTGATCCTGGTAGTCTGAAGAAATGATAGAAATTACATTATCTAGTTGGGTCAAACAATTATTTATATAGTCAAAATGGTTAAATGAAACTCTCATTTTGCTTGATTGCTCTTTAGATATATTGCCTTGCATAGATAGATTTATTTCTTCAGCTTTAGGTAGTAGTCTAGCATGAAGAAATTCAGTATAATCAATATTCAGCTTTTCGGGATGATCCAATGCATATTTAATAATAGCTGAAGAAGATTTACCAAATGTATCAGATACAACGCTAGAAATCATTAAGTTAGATACAGTTAATGAATTTTGAATTCTGTTTTTTTCACTAGAACGAAAATTAACTAATTTACTTCTGTATCTCATTAAATCTCTAAGTTCTCTGATTTGTTTTGGAGGAATAAAACTCCCCCTAACTAGACCATGCTTGTGTAAATCTGTAATCCATAAAGAATCACGTTTATCAGTTTTTTTACCAGGAATATTTTTTATAAATTTAGGATTTGCAAGTGTAATATTACAAGTATCTTCAAGAATGTTATAGATTGGTAACCAGTATTTACCGGTACTTTCCATGCATATTTCAGTACAATTGTTACTTAATAACCAGTTTTTGAATTCAATTAAATTATGGGTAAATGTTTGAAAGTTTTTAGTTTTATATGTTGTGATATTTTTAGAATTAGTAGAAGCAATTGTAGCTACTATAAATTTTTTGTGAACATCAATACCACAACATACTGGATGAACAATTTTAAGCATTTTATCACCTTAAATAAAAAATTAAGTAAGTAAACATTGACTGAATATCCTAGTTTTTTAACGGTCTTTGCTAAAACAAAGATTAACTTACGTGCTCATGGCACAATTATTTGTACTTAGATAGATATTCGGCACAAGTTTTTATGCGGATTTGCCGATAGGCACTTTTCTCACTTACCCCGCCGTGCTCTGTAGTATATTTACTTACTTATTAGATTTATTAACGAAAAATGTATGTATTATACCATTTTTCATCCAATTTTGTGCCTTGAGCACAGCGAAAGGAATGATAGTTTTTATGGTTAAATATAATTACGACTTTAAATTAAAAGTTGTAACAGCATATTTAAATGGAGAAGGTGGGTATAAATCAATAGCAAGGCAATATGGAATTCCAAACATTTCACAAATTCAAAGATGGGTGAGTGTATATAAGTCTCTTGGTAAAGATGCATTAAAAACAAAGAAAAAGCAGACTTCTTATCCTGTACAACTTAAACTTGATGTTGTAAACTATATGATTATAACTAAGTATAGTGCACAAGAAGTCGCTAACCATTTCGGAATTAATAATAGTACACTTGTATCAGCATGGATGCAGAAATTTTCAAATGGTGGTGTTGACGAATTGTCTAAAAGGAAAGGAATGCCACCTATGAATAAAAATAAAAAAGAAGAAAAACTAACAAGAGAACAAGAATTAGAACGTGAAAATGAATTACTAAAAGCGGAGCTTGCTTTTCTAAAAAAGCTGCGTGCTTCAGGGATGAATATTCCAGAAAGGTTAAAAACAAATACGAAGCAAAAATAATCTATGATCTTCGTAAAGAATTTAAATTATCTATTATCCTTGAAGCTACGAAGTTTCCTAAATCAACATATATGTATTGGCAAAAAAGATTTGAAGATGAAAATCCAGATGAAGAACTTGAAGGAAAAATCAAAAAAATCTTCAAAGATAATGACAAGAATTATGGCTATCGCCGAATTACATCTACATTAAAAAATTCTGGTATTGTTATTAATCAAAAGAAAGTTAGGAGACTTATGAAAAAACTGGAGCTTAAGTGTATATCATTTTCTCATAAATCACGTAAGTATAATTCATATAAAGGTACAATTGGAAAAGTAGCTAAAAATAGAATTAATAGAAGATTTAATACATCAATTCCACATCAAAAGATAACAACTGATACAACGGAATTTAAAATATATGAAACTAATAAAAACGGTAGATTAACTATAAAAAAAGCATATTTAGATCCATTTTTAGACATGTTTAATGGTGAAATTTTATCATATAGTTTATCAGAAAGGCCAGATTTCAAGTCTGTAAATTATGCTTTGGATGAAGCTATTATTATTACAAGTGACTGTCCTTATCGAAGAACTTTTCATTCAGATCAAGGATGGATATATCAAATGAAGCAGTATACAAATATACTTAAAGATAATAAAATATTTCAAAGTATGTCTCGAAAAGGAACATGCCTTGATAATTCTCCCATGGAAAATTTCTTTGGCATAATTAAACAAGAAATGTATTATGGAAAAATCTATAGAAGTTTTGAAGAGTTAGAAATAGCAATAAAAAAATATATTAACTATTATAATAATGAAAGAATTAAGGAAAAATTAAACTGGAATAGTCCAGTAAATTATAGAATGAAATATGAATTAAAAGCTGCATAAAATAAAAATACTGGAATGAAACATCACTCCAGTATAAAGTCCAACTTTTGGGTCTCAGTACAAAATGATACACCCCTTGAGATTTTTTATTAAAGTAACTT
This sequence comes from Terrisporobacter vanillatitrophus, assembly GCF_051148895.1. Classification (GTDB taxonomy): domain Bacteria; phylum Bacillota; class Clostridia; order Peptostreptococcales; family Peptostreptococcaceae; genus Terrisporobacter; species Terrisporobacter vanillatitrophus. Next base: position 1,769,978 of record NZ_CP154625.1, on the reverse strand, counting down.
TATTAACTCTTCTAAATCCTCAGATAAAGTTCTTGCACGTTCAAAATCAGTATCTGCTAAAGCTAACGCTACTTCTGTTTCAACTGTTTTTCTCTTTTGTTCTATTGCTAAATAGTCTTTATCAAAATGATTAGCATAAATCATTCTTCTAAATTTTTTCATACTCATTTTTCTAATTGTCTTATCTTCAATCAGTAAAACATAATCTGCACAGTTAACTATAAAATGATAATCATGAGAAATCATTAAAATAGCACCTTTATAATCTTCTATAGCTTTTTCTAAAGCCATTTGTGAATAAATATCTAAGTGACTTGTAGGCTCATCCATTAGCAACATATTTGCTTTACTAGCAGAAACCTTGGCCAATTGAAGTATATTCTTTTCTCCACCAGATAAAGATTTTATATTTTGTGTAAGTATATCTGCATCAAAACCATATTTTCCAACGTATCTTCTAATCTCACCATAAGTTTCAAATCCTAGGTCGTAGAATTCTTGAAGTATGGTATTAGATTCATTTAATACTTCATCTTGATTTTGAGATAAATAAGCTACTTCAATGTTTTCATTTATTTCAATAGCATGGTGATTATTTTTAAATATTTCTTTTAATAAAGTAGTTTTTCCCACACCGTTTGTACCAATAAGAGCTACTTTATCAGTAGATTTAATCTCAAAGTTAACATTTTCTAAAAGTACTTCATCAAAAGCTACACTGTAATCATTAACTTTCAAAGCAGTAGTTTCTTCGATTTCATTATTTGTAACTAAGTTGATATATGGTTGTTTAATATCTACAAATGGTGCTTTAATTCTATTTGCTTCTAATCTTTCTTGGATTTTAACTCTAGCTTTTAAAGCTCTACCTCTAGAAGCATCAGCATTATAAGTTGCTTTCTCTCTTAATATATCAATTAAAACTTCATTTCTCGCAATTTCTTCTTCATCAGCAAGAGACATTTCTTGTAACTCGATTTTAGTTTGCAGTAAAGATAAGTTATAATCAACATATCTTCCATCAAATTCTTGAATTTCCGTATTTTCAAGATGAATAATTTTGTTAAAACAATGATTCAATAGATATCTATTGTGTGTAATAACTAAAATTGTTTTTTTGTGAGAATTAATTAAATTTTTAAGAGAATTAAGATTTTCAAAATCTAAGAACACATCTGGTTCATCCATAATCATTAAATCTGGATTATTAAGCATTTCCTTAATTACTTGAATAAGTTTAAATTCCCCACCACTAAGTTCAGATATCATTCTATCTTTATGCTTGCTTAGATTTGCAAGATTTAGTTTTTTATTAATATTGCTTTCAAAATCATCCCCATCAATTGCCTCAAATGCATCTAAGGCTTCTTGGTACTTTTCTAATAAAGTTTCAATGTCATCAGAAGTTTCCATTTCACTACAAATAGATGATATTTCATCTTGTAGCTTAATAAATGGTTCAGCTATATATTCAAAAACTGTAATTTCTTTTGTTTTGTCTACTTGTGAGAACTGGCTTACATACCCAATTCTACAGTTTGAGTCCATTTCTAACTTACCATAAAACATATATCTTTCTGGGTCCATAATTATATCTATAAGTGTACTTTTTCCACTACCACTTGCTCCTATAAAGGCGCAGTGTTGATTTTCTTCTAATGTAAATGAAACCTTATTGTATAGATCTTTTAGCGGAAATGAGTAGGACAAGTTGTCAATTTTTATCATATTATTACCTCTCTTTATCATTTAAAAAGAGCTTATAAAAATAAGCTCTTCAATATATATAATAAACACATTTTTTTAAATTTACTGTTGATAGCATAACACTTTTTACAACTAATTTCAATGATTTTATATTTAATTAAATTACTCTTTTATAATCCTTTTTATTTCTTTTTTTAGTTTTGGATCAAGATTTTTATTTGAATATACTTTTTTCCATTCTTCATTCAAAGACTTCTTTTGATCATTTGAAAGATTTTCTGAATTATAAGGATTAAGAGTTACTAGTAATTCACTGTTTTCATAATCAATATACTTTGACAAATCCTCTATGTTTTGAATTAAGAACTTCATGTTTTCATATGATGTAATCTCAGTGGTTCTTCCATTTTTTAATAAATACTCACTTATTTGATATTCTTGATCTGTAACAAAAAAGTATTCTCCTTCAGCATCCATTATTTCATCTGTAGAATCAATATACTTTACTAGGTTAATTTCTCTTATAAGTTTGTCTTTTTCTACCAAATTCTTATATTTATTATTAATAAAATTAATTAACCCAGAATTACAATTAGGATCCAATATATTTTTTTTACGCTCTTGAATTTCATCTTTTGTGTATTCAAGTTTTTTAAGCCCTTCTAGGTTTTTATCAATTTCTTTATCCCTAATTTCTGTTAATTCTTCAACGCTCAATTCCTCTAAATTTTCAGATGATTTTTTTTCATTAGACATTTCAGTACTTTGAGTTATTTTCTCTTCATTATTTTTATTAGCATATACAAATATAATTGTTGATATACCTAAAATAACTAAAATCAAAATCAAACCTATTTTATTTTTAAACATTTTTATTTTCACTCCTTAAATAAATTAATTATATAGACCTTTTTATATCCTTAACTCCATGTCAATACAATTACAATTCTTTTACTACAAAACACATTTGTAAATTATAATACATTTATAAAACACTTTTAATCATTCATAGTTAGAATATACGATTAATTTCTTAAAACTTCTATACCTACAACATTACCAATTAGCTTTATAATATGTAATTTGTTTATCTTTAAGTTTTTTAAGTAGATTTGTTCTTACACCATAATCTGAATGAGCTGCATATGAAAAGTTATACCCATTAGAGTGTCTATCTGTGGCAATTAATGTATGGAACGCCATACCACTTTGACCTTTACAAACACTTACCGGCGTTCCAGGTTTAAGGAATCTTAAAGTATCTCTAACAGTAACAGTTTCATATTTAACTCTTCTCATCCAGTGTAGTTTAAATTGCCTTGCATAGCACCAAGCACTTGATCTTTTATTAAGTGAGTAGTAATACCATGGAAACTCTCCTCCAGTTTTAAACCCATATCCTCCTGCATGTAAGCATTGTGAAACAAAGTTTGCACAATCTCCTCCACTTGAGCTTTTTTGAAAATTATAATATGGTTTAGGTGCATCGTTCATTTTATTTTCGCTACCATAATATCCATTAGTATAACCATGTTTTCTTGCATATGCCAATATTTTTTTTGTTGAAATATTTGATTTAGCTGCTCTAAATAAAACTTTATTAATATTATTTTTATCTAATTCACTAAAATCTTCAATATTTTGAATTTCATCTTTTATTTCTTCATCTGTATTATTACTTTTAGAAACTTCTTTTAATTCATTAATTAGAGTATCCTTTTGAGAATCTGAAATCGATTTTTTTATTAAAGGATTGACTATTTCAACTACAACATTTCCATTATAATTTACATTATCTGATACATCTTGAATATTCTCAATTAAAAACTCTAAATTTTTATAGGATGAAAGATCTGAACTTTTCCCATTTTTTAATAAGTATTCACTTATTTGATATTCTTGATCTGTAACAATAAAATATTCTCCTTCAGCATCCATTATTTCATCTGTAGAATCAATATACTTTACTAGATTAATTTCCCTTATAAGTTTGTCTTTTTCTGCCAAATTCTTATACTTATTATTAATAAAATTAATTAACCCAAAATTACAATTAGGATCCAATATATTTTTTTTACGCTCTTGAATTTCATCTTTTGTGTATTCAAGTTTTTTAAGCCCTTCTAGGTTTTTATCAATTTCATTATCTCTAATTTCAGTTAATTTCTTAATACTTAAATCCTCTAGATTTTTATTATCTTTTTCATTTAAGGTTTCATGATTTTCTGATTCCTTACCTTCCTTTTCATTAACTCTTTCAACAACATTTTCCTTACTGTCATTATATGTTTCATCTAATTTTGCTGCATTACCTATTCCACTAAATGATGATGATATAATTATTGATGAAAGAACCAATGCAAAAACTTTAGTTGATTTTTTCTTTAATTGCATGTTAGTGCCCCCTTTAAATCAAATTATGATTAAGTCGACATAATCAACTTAATTATATCAAACTAAAAGTTAATGTAAATAAATTGAAACAAGCTTATACCCTTTCAATATCTTAAGTTTAATGTGAACTATAGTATTTTGAACATCTATACAGATACAAATCATACTAAATTGCATTTTAGTGTAGCAAATTAATACATTATATGATATGACAGTGTGATTTCAAAAACAATAAATTTATAATCGTAACCAATAACAAAAGTGGTGCAGTAAATATTTGTGTAACCCTTTGCTAATACATTAGCTATTTTTATGAATTACATATAAGCTCTCTTTATACAAAAATAACCTGGAGCATTTAACTCCAGGTTTTTATATTTATTACTTGATTTATATGCAAGTATATAATTTCCTTTTTACTAATCACATAATTATAAATTTTATATAATAAAATTGTTCAATATAAACTTATACGTTTCTCCACCAACTATACCTATAAATATAATTAGAAAAGTACCAACTATAAATTTAACAGCAAAATCTCTATCCTTAAAATCACCCATCCTAGCCAAAGATTTTCCAGTCAAAAGTAATGCAATAGATGAGTAATTATTGCAAATAACTAATATTATAACAATACTAAGTTCTAATATTCCTATGTATCTACTTATATCCTCATCATTCTTTTTTGATTCATCAGTCTCTTCAGTTATAGCAGGTTCATCAATTTGTTCATTAAACTCATCATATTCTTCTACTAGCATTATCTATCACACTGATAATATTAGTAAAAATCGAGTAGGAGCTAAATAATTATTTTATTTAGCGTCCTCTCACACCACCGTGCGTACCGTTCGGTACACGGCGGTTCATTAAGTTCCATGCACTTTTAAATATCTCTTGGAAATACTCATATATCCTATTTCTTCTAGGTATTTATTTGTAAGTGTTTTTGATAGGATTGGGCTACCGGATATTCTCCAGTAGCCTTTTCTTGTATTTGAATATTGGTAGGCCTTATATTTATCCATTCCAAGTTTAACAAGATTCTTACACTTCGTCCTTGGTAATTTCCATTGTTTCCAGATACATGCTCTAAGTCTTCGCCTAATCCATTTTTCAATATTTTGTATATTGCCTTTAGCTTTCGCTATGCCAAAGTAATTAATCCAACCTATCATAAGTTGATTAAGTTTCAACATTCTCCATCCCATATCTATTCCTTTATTTCTATTTGTAATTTCTATTACTTTAGATTTTAGTTTATTATATGAGCTTTCATGTATCCTTATTTGGGCGCCGCCCTTTGTAAAATAGAATGAAAATCCTAGAAATTTTCTGCGACTAACTAAGTCAACGGCACTTTTCTTTTCATTTATTTTAAGTTTTAATTCATTTTCAATTAATTTCTTAATACTGTTTAAAACTCTTAACCCTGCTTTTCTACTTTTAACGTAGATATTACAGTCATCTGCGAATCTACAGAATTTATGACCTCTTCTTTCTAATTCTTTATCAACCTCATCAAGCATTATATTTGATAGAAGCGGACTTAATGGTCCTCCTTGGGGAGTTCCTTCTTCATTTGATACGATAACTCCATTTAACATTATTCCACTTTTAAGATATTTCCTTATTAAGTCTAATACTCTTTTATCTTTAATTTGTCTTGATAATCTATCAATTAAAATGTCATGATTTACTTTATCAAAGAATTTCTCTAAATCCATATCTACTACCCATTTATATCCTTCATTTATATATTCTAAGGATTTCTTTATTGCTTGATGCTGACTTCTGTTTGGTCTAAAACCATAACTACTATTAGAGAAAATTGGTTCATATACAAATGTCAACGCTTGTGCTATTGCTTGTTGTATCATTCTATCTACTACTGTTGGAATTCCAAGCATCCTAGTCCCACCGTTAGGTTTAGGTATTTCTACCCTTCTAACAGGTGATGGTTTGTATGTTCCATCTAATAATTTAGATTTCATTGTAGTCCAGTGCTTTTTGCAATAGTCGTGAAGTTCATCAGTCTTTATTCCATCAACACCGTGACTACCTTTATTCTTGATTACTCGTTGCATAGCACGATACATATTATCTTTTGCTAAGATTTTATCGAGTAAATTATTAGTAGATATTTTTGCACGGTTCTCTATTTCTACCTTCGGTAATACCGAAGCTACGCTATGCACTCCATGTTTATTTCCAGTTTCCAACTTTACTTCCACACGGTAGCCTGAATATTCAGTTGTCTGCACTTTATCCACGTTCTTCAATTTATCCAAAGTTGAAAACCTCCTTAATGTTCAGTCCTTCCTATTGATTGCGCAGTCAATAGTACTATGACGTCTGCTGACTTCTGATAGTTCAATTACATATCACTATGTAGGTTATCATCTAGGAAGTTCATCCTCTATTAATGATATATCTATCAGACCTCCCCAGGTAAGAGCAACAACCTTCATCTCATATATCTGCTACATTTACTATTAGAAATTTTGGATAGTGTTGGACTTTGTCTTGTTACGCAAACTCGTCCGTTTCCAATAGCCTCATATGTAGTTCGTGTTCCTCAGACCAAGACTTTGCCGTAGGCTTCCTTCAGATTCCACCTCACGATGGACACCCTTGCCATTAGCTAGCGGTTCCCACTATCAAGCCCGCAACGGACTTTCACCGTCAAGTTGTTGCCCATGCTGGGCACACGTAAAAAGCTAATAATTTCAATAACTGAAATTATTAGCTTAACAAACTATTAGATTAACTTTTTATAATTATTTAAAATCCTTTTCAAATTCATCTATCGCATCTTTTAATAAAGTTACACTATAAGCCATAGATGGTCCTCCACCAAATCCTACAGCAACCATAGCTGCCTCTATTATTTCTTCTCTTGTAGCTCCAAGCTCCAATGATTTATAAACATGGTAAACTATGCAGTATTCGCAACGGTTATACACTCCAATAGCGACACTCATAAGCTCTTTAGTTTTTGTATTTAAAGCTCCTTCTTTGTAGCCAGTATTTAAAAGTCTCATAAATGCATTAACATTTGACTTATTTGTTTCTGCAAGTTCCCCTAATCCCTGAGTAAATGAATTTAATATTTCTCTAACATCTCTTTTCATAATATCCTCCTTAATTTTAATGCCATGGCAATAATTGCTATGACAAGTATTCAAGAAAATTGTAGCACCGAGTGCTACTGTTGTAAAGCATTTACTGTGATTTATTTAGATTTTTTACCATTTTATTTAAAACTTCTTTGAAAGTTTCCAAATCTTCTTCACTTATTCCTTTAATACAATCTTTTGAGAACTTTTCTCCTATAGGTAGTATTTCATCTCTTTTTTTCATTCCTTCATCTGTAAGAAATAGCTTTGTAATTCTTCTGTCTGATGGATCTTTTTCCCTTTTTACTATATTTTCTTTTTCCATACGATCTATTAATCTAACAATGGACGATTCGTTGGAATCTAGTTTTTGGGCCAAGTCTCTTTGAGTTATTCCTTCATTTTTACCTATATAAAACAATGCAGTCCATTGAACTCTTGTAATATTGTGTTCTTGAAGTCTTTGGCTAAATAAATCAGTAATCTCTTTATTGTATTTGTTAGTCATAAAAGCTATACAATCTTCTAGATTAAACATATTTATCTCCTCTTTTATATTTGTTTTTCATTTTAAATTTATTATATGTTCAATACATACGAATGTCATTCGTCTGTTATATTATATAGTATAGCATACTATATAATATAAGGGCTTCATGATCCGAGCAAATCGGTCATGAGGCCCTTTTATTATTTATAATTTAAAGTTTTGTTTCATGCCCCAATAGTATATGATTTTTTAACTTGCTATTCCCACTACCTACATTACTTACTATATTTAAGTAAGAATTATTTTACTATTTTTACTCTTTTTGAAATATCCTCTTTTTCCTTTTCCTCCGGATAAGAGCTTATTCCACCAAAAGGCATTTGTGCATTTAGAGAATAGCTTTCTGGTAGATTAAACATTTCTTTAACCATTTCATCTATTACAGGGTTATAGTGTTGAAGTGAAGCACCTATGCCTAACTCTTTTAAACCACTCCATATACTTAATTGAAGCATACCAGATGACTGAGAAGCCCAATTTGGAAATCTATCTGCATATATTGAAAATTGACTTTGAAGATTTTTCACAATATCTTCATCATAAAAATAAAGAATTGTTCCATAACCATTTTTAAAACTATCAATTTTTTCTCTTGAAACCTTACCTTCAAATACTTCATAAATATTATCCCATAATTGATCTTGCTTTTCTCCTGTTACAACAACAACTCTTGAACTTTTCATATTAAAAGCATCTGGAACTAATTCTGTAGCTTTTTCTACTAAATCAAATACTTCTACCTCATCTACTGGTAAGTCCTTATTAATATGGTAATATGATCTTCTTTCTTTTAATGATTCTAAAATTTTCATAATTATTTATCCTCCCTTTTCATAAAGTTATGAAATTCTTTATTGTTTTTATTAATAATCTACTTTTTCTTTTAAAAAACTTCCATCTTCTAATTCCCTAAATGCCAAATCCAGTTCTTCTCTAGTGTTCATTACTATTGGTCCACCCCAAGATACAGGTTCTTCTAATTTGTCTGAACTTATAAATAAAATCTGTAGATCTTCGTGAAGAGACTCTATATCTAAGGAATCTCCATTGGTTAACTTAACTGCTGTCTTCTCACTTATAGTTTCTCCTGCTATTTTAGCATCTCCAGACAATAAAAATACCAATACTGATTTGTTCTCCTCAGTTTCAATGGTAAACTTATTATTTGCCTCCAGTATTATATGATAATAATTCATTGGTAAATATTTACCCATAAAACCTTTATGCTCTTTATATTGTCCACTTATAAGTCTCAAAATTCCTCCATCTATAGGAATTTCTTTTATTTCTTCTTTCTTTATACTATGGTATTCTGGTGGAGCCATTTTATATTTTCTAGGCATGTTTAACCAAAGTTGAACTCCAAGCATTTTATCTGAAGCAGGTAGTTTTTCTTCATGTAATATTCCAGATCCTGCTGTCATCCATTGAACTTCTCCATCTGTGATTCTATCTTCATTTCCTATACTATCTTTATGAACCATATTTCCCTTAACTATAAGACTTATAGTTTCTATACCTCTATGAGGATGCATTGGAAAACCTGCTGTGTATTCTTCAGGATTTGTGCTATCAAAAGAGTCTAACATTAAAATAGGATCATAAGTCTCAGCTGTAGTATTTCCTAAAACTCTAACTAAACTTACTCCTGCTCCATCTGTAGTTCTAAAACCTCTAACTTTATCTTTTACCATTCTTTTCATCTTCTACACCTCCAAATTTCTTCATATATTTTAGTATCTCTTCCTGTTCTTCTTTGCTCCAAATATTCATCATAGAAGTGATAATTTCTTCGTTTTCTGGATATACAATGTCCATAAGTTCTCTACCTTTTTGTGTAATATGAAGTATAAATCTTCTCTTGTCCTTATCATCATTGCACTTCTCTAAGAAACCTTCCTTCTCTAAATTCTTTACTATAACAGGAATGGTTCCACTAGTACTCAATATTTTGTCCTGAACCTCTCCAACAGATAAATCTCCTTTATGGTAAAGAGCTTCTAATACAGCAAACTGAGCACTTGTTAATCCATATTTTGTATAGACCTTGTTAGTAGCCCTATTTATTTTGTTTAATGCTCTACTCATTCCTATAAATATTTTAAGTTCTGTCATCTCTATAACCTCATCTTTTAATATAATTTAATCATACTTAATATCCCTAATTAGATATAATTTACTCTAATTAGAGATATTCGTCAAGGTTTTTTTAATTATTTTTTATTTTATATTAAATTAAAAAGGAGCCATTTAGGCTCCAAAAAATCTCTAGTACTAATTCTTCTTTTGAAATATAGCAAGTTCTTGACATAAGCTGTCAAGAGCTTAACCCCAAGGGGTATTTGGCTATATACTAATTATTTACACTTTCACCTTGTGAACGTAATTTAAATTTAGCAATCAACTCATTCATTGCATATGATTGTCCTGTTAGCTCCTCACTTGCTGCTGCACTTTCTTCTGAAGTAGCAGAGTTAGATTGTATAACTGCACTAACTTGTTCTACAGACTCTTTTATTTGATTTACAGAGGCAGATTGATCTGATAAATGACTAGATATATTGTCCACTATTCTAGTTGCTAAGTTCGTATTAGTTACTACTTCCTCTAATGATTTTGCTGTATCTTCAGCAATTCCACTTCCTACATTTATAGCATTTACAGTTTCTTCTATAAGTAGGGCTGTATTTTTTGCTGCTTCAGCACTTTTAGCTGATAAATTTCTTACTTCATCTGCAACAACAGCAAATCCTTTACCTGCATCTCCTGCTCTTGCTGCTTCCACTGCTGCATTTAATGCAAGTATATTTGTTTGGAAAGCTATATCATCGATTATTTTGATTATTTTACTTATCTCATTAGATTTTAAATTTATTAATTCTATAGCTGACATCATTTCTTTCATTTTAGCGTTACTATCTTGCATTTTTTCTCCAGCTTCTTTTACTACCTCATTTGCTTTATTAGCATTTTCAGAACTACTACTTATCTTGTCTGAAACATCTTCTATTGCTACTGTAAGTTGTTCAACACTAGCCGCTTGCTCTGATGATCCTTGTGCTAATGACTGTGCACCCATAGAAACTTCGTTTGCTCCAGATGCAACTTGATTAGATGTAAGTGATATATCTTCCATCGTTTCATTCAATGATTTAATTATATTGTCCGAAGAATCTTTTATACTAACAAATTCACCGATGTAATGAGCATTTGTTTCAACAGTTAAATCTCCTTTAGATATAGATGTTAATACATTATCTATATCATATATTATGCCCGATATATTCACTACAAGGTCATATGTTGCATCTGCTAAAATTTTAATTTCATCATTAGTATTTACAGACGGTACTTCTGATGACAAATCTCCTTGTGATAAAAGTTTTATTCTATCTACAAAGGCTATAATTGGATTTACTATATTATTTGCTGATTTTAACGTTATAAATATTCCTAAGGCTAGAGTCATTATTATGCATAATACTATTATTTTCATTCCATTTAAACTGGCTTGCATAAATTCAGATTTGTCTGCTGTTATTGAAATACTCCATCCATTTGTATTTTTAATTGGAGTATATCCTATAAATTCTGCTCCTTTTGCACCTTTAAACTCTTTAATATCTGTATTTCCACTAATCATGTCTTTATATATCTCTGCCATAGGCTGTAATGATTTGTCACTCTTTGCGTCCTCTATTACATTATGTTCTTCTTTTACCAGTTCTTTATTACTGTTTCCTATATCAATTCCTTGAGAATTTACAATAGATGCTTTTCCCGTGTCTCCAACTTCTACATCTGAAGCAATTTCAGATAAAAGCACTGCATCAGTGATAATACCTACAACTCCTTGAACTTCTCCATTTACCATTATAGGTGCAGTTGTAGTCAAAATAGCTTTACCATCTTCTTTATTTATTACAACATCATTTGTTAATGCTTCTTTCTTTTCCATTGTGTCTATAAAATACTGTCTATCAGAAAGATCCAAACCACTTAACAAGTCTACACCATCTTTTCCGATAATAACCATATCATAAATCTCTGTGTGCATTCCATATATTCTATTTACTTCTTCCTTCATTTTTTTAACCATTTTTTGTTTATCTTCTTCGGATTTATCACTTGTCATATATACAAGTGTATCACTGGCGGATATTTCATTTGCTAATGCTCTATATACTTGTAATTTATTATCTATTCTTTTTGATGTTGCTTCTACTGTTTCTTTGAGTATTTTTTCTACAGTTAATTCTGTGCTTTTATATGAAGTTAGTATAGATACTAAACCAACTATAATCGCCATCGTCATAAGTGTAATAAGAGATGAAAATAATAATTTTTGTTTTATTCCAAGTTTAATATCATTTTTAACCTTATTTTTTTTGAAAAATCCTTTCAAATTTGTTAACTTTAATTTTTTATTTATCATGCTTATTCTCCCTTTATCGATTTGATATTTTTGATTTTATAGTATGATAATTTTACACCCTCTTTCTTAGATCATGTCTTTGAAACTATAAAAAACCCTTTATTTATTATCGGAATTAATAAAACTTACTTTATACTTAAATCCAAATTATGTAAATTAAATTTTACAATTTATTTGGTTGTAGATAGATTATATAATTAAATTAAGTATAAAATTTAAAGGTATACACATTTTTGTGCATACCTTTGAAAACAAAAAAGATGCCAATATTACTATCAGCATCTCATCTCTATAAACTAATCAAGTTCTATTTTTAATATTCTACAACTCCATACATTAAAATTTTGTAACATTAAATAAATCATTGATATCTTCCTCTGACAAACTAGACAATAAAGAAGAATTATTCATATCACCACCCATAATATTTGATATTAACTCCTTCTTATCATCTTGCAACTTTATAATCTTCTCTTCCACAGTTCCCTTGGCAATCAACTTAATAACTTGCACCATATTTTTTTGACCAAATCTATGAGCTCTATCTGTGGCTTGATCTTCTATAGCAGGATTCCACCATGGGTCAAAGTGAATAACTATGTCTGCACTTGTAAGATTTAAACCTGTTCCTCCAGCTTTTAAGGAAATTAAAAACACTTGTTTTTCCTGACTTTCATTAAATTCATTTACTAAATCAGTTCTTTTAGCAGCACCAATTGAACCATCTAAATAATAATATTTAATATTTTGTGCCTCCAGCTCCTTACCTAGTTTTTTTAGAACTGTTGTAAATTGAGAGAATAAAAGTATTTTATGATTATCACTTACGCCTTCTTTTATAAGATCTAAACAAACATCTATTTTAGCACTTTTACCTTTATAGTCTTCCATTAATATGGACGGATCTAAACACAATTGTCTAAGTTTTGTTAAATATGAGAATATAGTTATTTTATCTTCATTAAAGTCTTTATTTTCTCTTTTTTCATTTATATCTTTAACTACTGCTGTATATGCTTTTTTCTGCTCTTTATCCATTTCCACAAAGAATTTCTTTTCTATCTTCTCTGGTAATTCTGATAAAACATCTTTTTTCATTCTTCTTAAAATAAAAGGATTTATCATTTTCTTTAATTCTTTTAAATTTTCTTTCTTTCCTTTTATAAACTTTTCTTCAAAAGCCTTTTTACTAAAAAGATATCCTGGCATTAAATAATCAAATATGGACCAAAGCTCCATTAAATTATTTTCTATTGGAGTTCCAGTTAAAGCAAATTTAACTCCTGCATTTATATCTTTAACGCAATGAGTATTTTGAGCATTTGGATTTTTTATATTTTGACCTTCATCTATTATCATATAATCAAAATACATTTTCTCATAATATTCATAATCATTTCTTAGAGTAGAGTAAGTCGTCAGTATGACGTCATAGTTTTTCATATCATCAAACAATTCCATCCTAAAGTTTTTATCCCCATGCATTATAAGCACTTTCATATCTGGTGCAAAATTTTCAAACTCATCTTTCCAGTTATATATGAGAGATGTAGGTGTAACTATCAAACTCTTTTTATTACAATTTGAAAGTAAAAAACAAATAGTCTGTATGGTTTTTCCAAGACCCATTTCATCTGCCAATATGCCACCAAACTCAAAGTGACTTAAAGTATTAAACCATTTATAACCATCCACTTGATAATCTCTCAGCGTGGCATTTAAATTTTCAGGTACTTCACATACTACTTCATTCATAGTATTAATTTTCTCTGCTATTGACTTTAGATATTCTTTGCCACTTATAAATTTAAATTCACTATTTTTCATACTTTCATTTAAATAAATAGCTTTGTTATTGTTAAGCTTTATAATATTTTGCTTTATATCTTTTGATATATCTCCCACTATATTGTCTAGCAATTCAAAAAACTCTTTTGCATCATCATTACTTAAATCAAGTATAGTATCGTTTTTCAACCTATGAAATCTTTTATTTTCTTTGAATGATTTTAGTATATTTTTATATTCTTTTTCATCAACATTTTCAATATTAAAATTTATTTCTAAAAATTTTCTATCCTTGTTTTCATTAATACTAGCACTTATACTTGGATTTTGTATTTTATACTTAAATTTATCAGAGTAATATACATCACCTAAGGATTTTAGCTCTTTTATATCATCACTTAATAACTTATATAAATCTAATTCTCTTCCTTTAAATAAAAACTTATTATTTTCCTCTTCAAATAGCAAGTTATTTAAAACTGATTTAGTGTGATTTTCTTTTTTTATATCTCTTATTATGTAAAACTCTTCATTGTTATTTTCATCGTTATATATAAACTTTAAATCCAAATATACAGATTCTTTTTTCCTATCCAAGTAAAATTCTATTTTCAAATCTTTTTTTATTTTTTTAGTTATTTTCTCATCTATATTTATGATTTCACTAATTTCATCTAGCTTTGGAATAATTTTTTGTATAACTTCTCCTGCTCTTGATTTACTAAATTTTATTTGATGATCTGTTCTTAAAAATTCATAGAAATTCCTATATCCATTATATTGACTTTTTGATGGTAAATACAAATTACCATTGTGAAAAAACACATCTCCCTTAGCATTTAATGGTAATGGCATGTTTTCATCTGTAGTTAGTACAATATTTTCTTCTTTTTCTTTTATATTAAATGATATATTTAAATCACCATGTATTATTTTTGAGTCATATTCTGAATTATTAATTTTTAATTTTATAGCCTTATCCCCTACTGTTACTAGAAATCTTTTTAGAGATTTGCCCACTACATTAAGGGCTTTTCCCTCTACTAATTCAATTTGACGTCTATATTTAGGTACTACAGACAACTGTTCATTAATAAATACCATTTCATCCATGTAAGATATTATATTTTCATCTTGCACAGAAAAAATATGTTTCTTAGGGTTGTATGTAAAATCCTTTCCATATTTTATTTCTTTCCCAGAATATCTAGATATTATGAAATCTCTAGGACTTTTAAGTACATACATTTTGTCCTCACCTATTTTAAATTGAACTTTACAGTAAGGTTCCTCTAAGGATGCATCCATATATACCTCTAAATTTATTTTTTTATAGTCATCATTAATATTATTTAATATTATATCTTCTGGAGTTAATTTAGATGATTTATTAATTTCTTCATGTATTTGTGTAAGAGCCTCTACTCTATTTGTGTTTTCTAATATTTCCACGGCTTCTAACAAAGTAGCCACAATATGTTTGCATATATATGTGCCTCTTCTATTATTTTCTCTGTAATCTTCACAGCTACATTTTGTTTGTTCTATCTCCAAATTTTCTAAATTTATTGCTAATATACTTTCATAATCTCTGTAACTTCTAGAGCCTTCTACTTGTGCATCTATTATTAAATATTCATTTTCTGTGGAAAAATCTACTCCGTATACTTTTTCTTCCTTATAATATATGTTTCCTCTTTGCCATCTTGTAGGATGAGTAATCAATCTAGCTTTACTTTTTATTTGTTCTGTTATCACTGATTTTCTCCTATTTTTTCAAGTTATCATCAATATATAATTCTACATCTTCTTTTTCTATTCCTAATACAATGGAAAACTCATCATCAATTAAACTTTTGGCCGTTCTCATAAATTTATCATCCATTTGATTAAGTTTCTTACCATTATTAGTTGCAATGTTTTTCTTATCTTTAAGTGTTACCATTACAGTCAATAAATTCATACAATCATGACTCTTTAATAATTGTTTATAATACTCTTGCGATTCTCTTACACTTTTTTCATCATGGTTAATTTCTTTTATTGATGGAATCTGTTCAATTAATTTATGAACTTCTTCATATGATACAATTGGTCTCATAAATACATTAGTATCTATAGGCGCAAATACTGTTCCATTATCATGCATTGGTTTTAATGTATAATAAGTCTTTCCTTTACTACTTCCACCAATACTTAATTCACTTATATTGTCTATCCTACAAACACCTTCATTTCCATAAACAATAAATTCTCCAATTTTATACATATTCATTCTCTCCCATCTTATTTTTTATTTTCTAGAAGTAGTTCTTCTATTAAAAATTACTCTTCGTGCTAATCTGCAAAGTGTTTAAAAAAAAAGACCCTATAAAGGATCTTTCCCGAAACAATATATATTATTATAATATAGTTATGTTTTCTGCTTGAGGACCTCTAGCACCTTTAACTACATTAAAGCTTACTTTTTGACCTTCTTCTAAAGTTTTGTATCCATCAGTTTGTATAGCTGAGAAATGAGCGAATACATCTTCTCCACCATCAACTGTTATAAATCCAAAACCTTTTTCACTATTAAACCATTTTACTATTCCGTTACTCATATTATTAATTCTCCTATCAAAATCTCTTTCAAGATTTTTTACCATTTTGTATTACTACAATAAATATATTATATCACAGTTTTTTAAAAATAGATATAATAATTATAAAATAATTAATTTTCTATTTTTTTATTAAGTTTCAGTGATTATTTTAAACTATTCATCAAATCTTCAAATTCATCAAAATGAAGTGATTGCATTCCATCTGACAATGCTTCACTTGGATTTGGATGAACTTCTATCATTAAACCATCAGCTCCACAGGCCATCGCCGCAAGGGACATTGGTTTTACAAGTTCTCTAACTCCCGTTCCATGACTTGGGTCTACTATAACAGGTAAACCCGTTTCTTTTTGTATAATTGGAACTGCAGCTAAATCAAGTGTGTTTCTAGTATAATCGTTATAAGTTCTTATACCTCTTTCACACATTATAATCTTTTGATTGCCTTCCTGGGCAATATACTCGGCTGCTCCAATCCATTCACTTATAGTTGCTGCGATTCCTCTTTTTAGCATAACAGGCTTGTCTTGTTTTCCTACTTCTGTAAGTAAACTGAAGTTTTGCATATTTCTTGAACCTATTTGAATTATGTCACTTATTGCATAAAGTTTTTCCAAATCTCTAACATCCATAAGTTCTGTGATTACAGCTAATTTAGTTTCTTTTTTTACTGCTTTTAAAATTTCTAAACCTTCTTCTTTTAATCCTTTAAATGAGGATGGTGAAGTTCTTGGCTTAAAGCCCCGCCTCTAAGTATATTTGCTCCTTGTGATTTAACAAATTTAGCAGTCTTTAAAAGTTGGTCATAACTTTCTATTGCACAGGGTCCTGCCATTATTACTTTGTCTTTTTTGAATACTATTGTTTTATCACATGAGCCTATTTCTAAATTTACATCCTCATGGAAAAGTGCTTTTTTCATGAATATTAAGCTCCTTAATTTCTCTTTAGTAAATATTTTTATATATAAGATATTATTTTTTCAAATACTTCATTATTTGAAGGATAAGCTATCTTGTCAATTTGTGAAATTTTCATAGCTTTCATTAAGCTGTTTGATATAAATGCAAAGTCAAAGTTATTAATATCTTCCAGTTTTATTTCTCCTTCTATAACTTCAATACTTATTTTTTTACAAATATCTAAGATTTTTCTTTTCATTATACCATTTAAAATGGGTAACTCATCATGTGGAGTATAAATTTTATCTTCTTTTATAAAAAATATATTACTCATAGAACATTCTAATATAATATTTTCATAATTTACAAATAACCCATCGTCAAAATTATTTTCAGTAGCGTATTTTTTAGTATAAATATTTTCATAGTAATTTGTAGTTTTATGTTTGTATATTATACTATCTCCTCTTTTTATAGGAGATATTGTTAGCTTAAATCCTTTATTATAAATTTCTTCACTATAAGTTATAGGTCTAGTAGAAATATTATAACCTTCATCAAATACAGTTATTCTTAATGCTTTGTTTTTTATTTTATTATCATCTATATAATTTAAAATAGCTTGCGTTAAAAATTCCTTATGATATTTAATATTCATATTTAGTGATTCAATAGATTTAAACATTCTATTCATATGTAAATCCAAATCAAGAGGATTATCTTCAATTTTTATTGTTTCAAATAAGCCAATACCAAATTTACTTAGCTCACTATTAAAACTTACATTATTCTTCATAGTAACCTCTTAAAGCTTTCATTATAGATTGTGCTTTATCAAGGGTTTCTTGATATTCTTCACTTGGGTCAGAACCCCATGTCATACCCCCACCTACTTGAAAATACACATTATCTTCTTTTTTCACTACAGTTCTTATGGCTATATTTAAATCCATATCTCCATTAAAGCCAATATAACCAATGGAACCTGTATATGCATTTCTTTGAGTTGGCTCCAATTCATCTATAATCTCCATTGCTCTAATTTTTGGTGCCCCAGTTATTGATCCTCCTGGGAAAGTTGCTTTTATTGCATCTACTGCATCTTTGTCATCATCTAGCTCTCCTACTACTGTTGCAACTAGATGATTTACATTGGCATAAGGCTCTATTACAAATAGTTCTGGTACTTTTACACTTCCTATCTTTGATATTCTTCCTATGTCATTTCTTTCTAAATCTACTATCATAAGTAGCTCTGCCCTATCTTTTTCACTATTTCTCAATTCTTCTTGAAGTTTTAAATCTTCTTGTTTGTTTTTACCCCTAGGCCTTGTTCCTTTTATGGGTCTTGTTTCTAATTTTCTATCTATACATTTTATAAATCGCTCTGGTGAGTTGGATAAAATATTAAAATCATCAAAGTTTAAGTATGCTCCAAAAGGTGCAGGACTTACTCTTCTTAAATCTTTGTATAATTCATAACTGGATAAAGTAGTTTTCCCACTAAATCTTTGTGTTAAGTTTGCTTGATAAATATCTCCACTCTTTATATATTGTCTAACTTTTTCAACTGAATTTTCAAATTCCTTTTTCGTAAAATTAGATGAAAGTTTTGTTGGAGGTACTTCTTTTTCTTCATAGCAAATTGGATTTACTCCATTTTTTTCAGCATCATTAATTTTATTTTCAATATTTAAAACTATATTTTCTTCTTTTTTCACATCTAAATTTGGTGTTGCTATATATGTTTTTTCTTTTAAATGATCAACTACTATTACATGATCGTATAAACCAAAGTAAAGATCATAAACATTTAAATCATCTTTTGCACTTCTTGGTAGATTTTCTATGTAATTTCCTAAATCATAAGACAAATAACCAACTGCGCCTCCTATAAAAGGAAGGTCTGTATTATTTTCTACTTTATATTTATTTAATTCCTCTTGTAAAAAATCAAGGGGGTTTTCTTTACTGTTTTTATATTTTAAAGTTTTGAATGGATTGCTACTAATAAAAGAATATCTGCCTAATTTATTTTTATCCATAGCACTATCTAAAATAAAACTATCTTTTTCATCTTTAAATATGGTAAATATCTCAAAAGCACTTAGTTTAGTATTAATTTCTTTTATCATTTTACACATGTACCCTTTCTCTAGCTTCTTTTATAAAATTTCTAAGTATTTCATGACCTTGTTCTGACAAAATTGCTTCTGGATGAAATTGTACTCCTTCTATAAGATAAGTCTTGTGTCTAATACCCATTATTTCTCCTTCTTTTGTCAAGGCAGTTATTTCTAAATCATGTGGTAAATTTTCTTTGTCCACTACTAAAGAATGATATCTTGTTACATTTAGTGGGTTGTTTAAATCTTTAAATACTCCTTTATTATTATGTTTTATAGCATGAACTTTTCCATGTACAGGCTCCAATGCTTTCACTACCTTTCCTCCAAAAACATGTCCTATAGTTTGATGTCCTAAGCATATACCAAGAATTGGCTTTTTGCCCTTAAAATGATTTACCAAATCTATACATATTCCGGCCTCCATAGGTGAACATGGCCCTGGTGATAAAACTATTATTTCTGGATTTAAAGATTCTATTTCTTCTAAGGTTATTTCTTTGTTTCTTCTTACTACGATTTCTTCTCCTAATTCTCCTATATATTGAACTAGGTTATATACAAATGAGTCGTAGTTATCAATCATAAGAATCATATAGGTACCCCCTAATATAATGTGTAATTTTTAACAATCTTCAATATAATTATAGTATAGTTTATTTTATAATGTGTCTATATGTTTAAATTTATTATAAATGATTTTCAAATGTTATTTTCTTCCTAAACAAAGTTCAGTAGTTTTAAATTTCAAATAAATAAAGAAGAGCTATCGTCCAAGGATTTTTCAATCATTTATTCGACAGCCCCTTATTTATATATTTAGTCCATTTTAACTATTTAAAATGTAGATTTTATTCTACTAAAGTATTGAATTTCTTATCTAATGTCCATAATATTATACCACAGATAAGAACTATTGCTCCAACTAAACCGTATGCTGGTGCAAATGAATAGTTACCTAAAAATTCATATAAATATCCATAAGATTTACCGGCTATAAATATTGCAAATGGCCATACTCCCATCATAAGTCCTAAAACTCTTGCTGGTGAGAATTTAGATATAAATGAATTTCCTAGTGGTGAGAATACCATTTCACCAAGAGACATTAATATACCTACTGCAACAATCCACATTAAGTTTGCTTGATTTTCTCCTCTTATTACTTCAGCTCCAGCCATTACTACAAATGATATTCCAAGAAGTAACATACCTAATGCAGTTTTCTTAAACATACTTAAATCACCTTTTGGTGAATTAGCACGTTTAGTCCATATAGCAGCAAGTACTGGTCCTAGAATTATACAACATAAAGCATTTAATGAGTCAAACCATGCAGATGGAACTGTAAAGTTACCAATCATCCAATTTGCTTTATTAGCATAATCAAAGTCAGGACCCCAGTGATACATAATTGGCATGTATGTTAAGTACCATACAACCCAGAAAATTATAGAAAATAAAGTTACAAGGAAAATAGCTGCAACTCTATGCTTTTCTTGCTTAGTTAGAGGTTCACTATCACTTTTTTGTTTATTTTTTTCACTTTCAATATTTGTTTCATTGATTTTAAATGGTTTTCTACCTATATCACCAAAATATGCTCTTCCTCCAAATATTAACCATATAGTATCAAGGAATAATAATAGGGCACAAACTAAAAATGTTGGTCCAAAACCTATTCCATAAGCTACAAATGATACAGCTGTTGTACCTATAAATGAACCTATATTTACAAATGAATACTGAATTGTAAAAGCTGAATCTAGCTGATCCTTGTCTTCAAATAATCTACCATTTATACCTGATACATTACCTTTAAATAAACCTGTTCCAATAGAAACTAAAATAATCATTAACCATATCATTGCAACTGAACCTTGTAATGCAGATTGCCATCCACATAAATATCCCAGACCCATTAATAATGTTCCTAAAGGCACGCAGATTCTAGGACTGACCCATCTATCTGCTATATATCCACCAATTATAGGTGTTAAGTATGTAAATGCTACTAAATTTGCACTCATTTTTGCACCATCAGCGTCAGTTAAGCCTAGGCCACCTTCAATCAATGTTTTTGCAACAAACAAGGCAATTAGCCACTTACAAGAATAAAATGCCATACGCTCTAATGTAAATGAAAATGCGCATACATAAAAGCCTTTTGGATATTTCCTTTTTGTTTTTACAGTGTTTTCTATATTTCCCCTCCTAATTTTTTTGTTTCTGTCAATACATTTTTGCCCCTAAGAGAAAGGTATCAGAAATTATATATATGGTCAATCATTTATATATAATTTTTTCTGTATACAATATTGTTAACATAATATTATTGTAAAGTATAATTTTAAGGCCTACACATTTTTGTGTAGGCCTTTATAAACTAAAAATTAATTAACAAATATCCATCAATAAATTTAGCACCTGTAATCTCCTTATCATACAAATCTACAGGCAAAGGAAAACGCCTAGTTTCATTTTTCACACTGAGAATAATTTCATTTTTATCTTGTTTTAAATTCAACTCCCTTTTATCTGCAAAAGGTAAAAGTATTCTCATAATAGTGCTTTCTTTACTTCTTTCTATGGTAAATATATCTTTTTTAAACAATACCTTTGTAATATCATCATCTTCAAATAACTTAGACCCTACTTTTTCCAGTACTTCAATATTTCTAATTTCACATTTTTGTAGTTCCAAATAATATCTTGGTACTTCTGAAAAACTTTCTTCTATTTCTCTTAATCCTTCATCTTGCATTTTTATCCATTTAGTAAAATAACCTTCCATTGCCTCTTTAGGATAAATTTTATTTACAATTATGGCATCCACATTATAATTGTATAGATGTAAACAAGTGAAGTTTCTTTTTGCTTCTTTTATAACTATTTTTTCTGGAGTTGTGACTATTCTAAGACTTACTATGTCTTTGTTTAACATTAAGCTTTGTAAACGCTCCATTTTCTTCATTACATATTCTATATCATCAAAAACATTGTCTTCAGGCATAGGTATTTTCATTACTTTTTCAATGGTTGGACCTGCTATTTGAGCTCCTTTTCTCTTTATTGGAAGTACTTTTTCTATAAGGTTTGATAACATTTCAGGATATTTTAAAAGAGATAAAGTTTCACCAGTAGGAGCACAGTCCACTATTAAAACATCGTATTCTTTTTTATCGTATATTTCTAAAATTTTAAATAGAGCAAATAGTTCTTCTAATCCAGGAAACACTAAAAGTTCTTCCACTTCAATACTGCCCTCACCTTTAATTGTAAGCAATCTTTTCATATACTCTTTTAGATTTCCCCAGCTTTTTTCCCCTTCATATATTGTATCTATTTCCATACCGTATAAATTTTTATTAATTTTTGTAGGCTCTTTGTCTAATTTCATATTAAAGGAGTCTGCTAAACTATGCGCTTGATCAGTGCTCATTATTAGTACTTTCTTTCCATCTTTGGCAACTTTACAAGCACTAGCAGCTGCCAAACTTGTTTTTCCAACTCCACCTTTTCCTGTATATAAAATTACTCTCATAGTGTTTCCTCCTTTAATCTATATTCACCTTTTTAACACTCTTGTTTTCTTCTTTATTATCTTTACTATTATCTTTACTTTCAAAAATATCTGGTAATATTAAATCACTTATACATTCCATCATCATGATTTTCATTTCTTTTTCTATAACATCTAGGTGATTAGCCATATTTTCTGGGAATAAGGATTTTATAGCCATACTTTGATATTTTTTAGCTTCACATAATCTATTAAATAATTCTTTATTCATTTTATTATTCTCCTCTTTCAAATTGAATTTTGAGTATTCCTTCTTCTAATTTTGCTGAAGTTATTAAATAATTTCGTAGTATATTTGGTAGAGGTATATTTCTTTTAAAATTGTTAAGTTTAATCACTACATCCATTTCTGATTGATATAAATCTAAATCACTTTTCTTAGCCAGTGGTATGAACACAGAAAGTAAATATCCATTTTCATTTTTTTCATAAACTTCTCTTTTTGTTATTTCCACAAAATCAAAAACTTTATTGTCATTTAGAACATCATTACAAATTCTATTTACCCCATTGATTCCTATTAATTCTTCATCATACCAAGGGATATTATAAGTAGGTATTCCTACAAATATTTCTTTTAATTCCTTTATATATTTTGATTGAATATTTAACCATTCATCAAAGAAGGAATTATTCATATCCTTTGGTAGTATTCTATTTATATAAATACCATCCACATTGAAATTGTATAAATTCATATACATGTAATTTCTCTTCGTTTCTTCTACTACCATTTTCTCTGGCATCGTCACAAGTCTTATACTTGTTGTTTCTCTGTTTTTTAATAACTCTTGTAGCTGAGATAATTTTAAATACAATCTTTCTATATCATTCATGGCAGACTTATTTGGCAGCTCAATTTTGAAAAACTGTTTTGATATAGGTGCTAAAACTTTCACGCCTATTTTTCCTAAAGGGAATAACTTTTCCATATACCAAGAAAGCAGTTCTGGAAATTTTAACAAAGATAAAGTTTCTCCTGTAGGTGCACAATCTACAATTATTCTGTCGTATATATTTTCATTATATATTTCATTGATTTTTAACAGAGAAAACAACTCCTCAGTCCCTGGTAGTATGCCAAAATCCTCCATGGAATTATCTACAGATTCTGGAAGCATATTATTCATGCATTTCATAATATCTGTAAAATCATTTTCTATTATATAAGTTGGATCAATTTCATAAACACTTAGATTTTCAATTATAGATATTGGCTCTTTTCCAATATGCATATCAAATAAATCACCTAAATTATGTGCCATATCCGTACTTACTAGTAATGTTTTATATCCATCCTTGGCACTTTTTATTGCATGTGCTGCTGCCACACTAGTTTTGCCAACGCCACCTTTTCCAGTAAATATATAAATTCTATTCATATTTATCCCTCCAAATTTTTATCATTTAAAACAAACTATTTCTTATTAAGAATACTTCCACTCTCGAAGTATTTATTTTTTTATAAGCTGTTGTAAAATACAACAGCTCATTTTTAATATATGCATTATTAATCAATTGAAATTTTTCTAATCTTTGGCTTAGTTTTTTCTTTGTTTCTTTCTTCTTTCATAATGTCCATAAGTTTATTTATCATGTTAAAGAAAAGCTCTATTTCTTCATCAGTAAAAGATTCAATAACTCTTTTGCCATAGTACATAAATTCCTTTAATATAGCTTCAATTTGCTCATCTCCATCTGTATCCAAGCATATAGCAACTATTCTTTTATCTTCCACACTACGAGTTCTAGATACTAGTTTTTTCTTTTCCATGCGGTTAATAATTCCCGTTGCTGTATTTAAAGGTACATTTATGTACTGTGCTATTTGAGTCATATTGACTTCTTTGTGTCTGTAAAGAAACCATAATATAAATATTTCATTTTTTGAACAATCAAATAATACATTTTGCCATAGCTGAGGAGACAATAAATCCTTCATGCTATCAATATAACTATAAAAGTCTTTTTCAAATATTTCTTTATTTATTTTCATAAGTCTCACCATTTATTTCTATTCTCGAATTAATTTAATTCTATGCTCGAAGTATCCTTTTGTCAACCATATTTTTGAATTTTTTTGATCTTTTAATTATTGATGACTTTCACATTCTATAGTTTCAAGGATTTCATATTCTTTTAAAATATTATTATACAATTCATTGTTTTGTGATAATACCATTTGGCACAATTTATTTGCTTCCTTCAAATCTTTTTCAACATGAACCCCATAACAATACATTGCTGCCAACTCCAGTTGAGCACGAATATATCCTTGTCTAGCAGATTCTTTAAATAATTCTAATCCTTGCTCATAATCTTGCTCTACATATAATCCATCAAAATACATTTCACCTAATCTAAAATATGCATTGGCAACTCCTTTTTGTGCTGCCTTATTAAAATATAAATATGCAGTTTTATAGTCTATGTCTACTCCTTTTCCTTCTTTATACATTACTCCTGCAAAATATAATCCATGCTCATTATCTTTCTTTGCAGATTCTTCAAACCAAAAGAAAGACTTTTCATAGTTTTTTTCTACTCCTCTACCTTTATAGTACATATTAGCAAGCATTACTTGAGCATCGATGTTTGAGCCTTCTGCTGATTTTTTAAACCACATAAACGCTTTTTTATCATTTTGTTCAAAGACTTCCCCATAGTAATACTTTAACCCCACACTAAAGCACTCTTGATAATATTTAGCATCATTTGGCAGCTTATTATCAAGTATAGCCCTTTGATTTAAAACCATCTAAATTCCCCCCTGATTAAACACATTTTATATATTAAAATAAGAACACCCCATTTGTTACTTATTTTATACACATATCAATTTTAATAATTAATCATTTTTAGATATTTTAAGTTTCTCAATTTATAACTTACTATAAGTTTACTATATTTTTTTATTATTTTGCATATTTTGTTTTTTGCATAATTAAAGAGCCGCCTCAAAGAAACAGCTCCATAAATTAGTACTTAAAAAATAAGCACCTATTAATTTTATTATTCATCTCTTTTATGGATATATCTACTAAACATTGGTTGTAAAAATTTTTGAATTTGTGGCATATATGGCTGTAATGTTGTAAATCTTTTTTCTAACTCTTCTTTAATTGCTTCAAAATCACAGTCATTATCATTCTTACCATAATAATATCCACATTGAGAAGCTCTCCAAACCTCTAGTCCTTGGTATGGATTTGCAGTTCCTATATATAAATCACGTTCACTGTCTACATATAGTATTCTTCCACCATAGTTATATCTATTATCTAGTCCATTTAAAAATACTGGATCAAAATCTACACCATTTTTAGATACATATAAATTAAATCCAAATGGGTATCTAAATCTATTTAGTAATTCTACTACAAGTTCGTATATTCCTATTAAAATATCTACTATCCACTGTGGTAAAGGTATATTTTCTCTATTGGCTAATAATAATTCTAGAATAAGTTGCATATTTGTAGAATCATCAAAAGTACTTACAAATAACTTATTCTCATATTCTTGTATTTGCCAAGCATATACGTTAAATGGATTATTAAATCCTGACAAAATTCCAGATACACTATTTGGGCCTACTACTACTTCATAATTGTCATATTCATCTATTCTTACTATATCACAGCCTCTTGGTATAGCCCATGCTAAAGGCAATTCTTTAGTTCCACTTACATATAGATGGTTTTTGAAAACTCCCATACTTAATGAATATACGTTATCTCCATCGCCAAAACCATTATTTACTACAAGTGTCCAATCATTTACTGCAGGCTCTTCTTTATTAGTTCTCCATATTTGAACTCCATTTTGCGTACTTGTTGCCACATATATACGTTTGTTAAATACAGCCATATTTGATATTGCACCTTGAGGGTTTCTAGCTGGATTTGTACCTTCTGGAGTTTCTAATTTCCATGGAAAGAACTCCGGATCTCTACTACTATATAGTAAAGTCTGTGGTCCTAGACCTGATTCATCTATTGCTGCCAAATATAACTTATCTTTATGAACTACCATTGCTCTTGATGAAGTTCCAGTTATAGTGCTATTTGGTAAAACATCAGAAAGTACTGGTTGCCATACTACACCATTAACTGATTTGTATACTTGCATATATCCTTCAGTAGCTGCTGATGCTGCATAAAGAGCTGGATTTCCATTGAAAGGTCTAAAGTTGACCATATATCTAAACCCAAATTCTCTTTCTTCTTCAACTGTAAATACTTTTTCCCAAGAATCTGGGCAGTATTTTTTATATCTCCAAATTTCAGCTCTATTATCTTGATTTGGAGCATATATAGATGTTGGTATATTTAAGCTACTTCCAAAATAAGTTTGAAGTATTACTAATATTATATTTCTACCTGTACCTACATATATATAATCATCTAGTTCACTCATAGACCAACAATAATTGTTTTGTCTAGCATTTTCTAGATTACTGTAATCTAATCCATTCACAGGTGTTAGATTTTTAAATTTATACATTATCCCACCAACCTTTTTGTTAATCTGAATAAGCATTTAAATTAATACCTACTTATAACAATATATGCCACACTCCGTCAATTTGTTTATAAATTTCTGAAATTTATGTTATACTTAATATAAATTATTTCAAACTACTAAGGAGGGCTACTGTGAAAGAAATAAAAATAAATAAAATATCAATAAATGCCCTATTACTATTGGTTGATATGCCTTTATTACTATTACTAAGTAAAAATCTTTATACAGATACAATTTTTATATATATTAATATTAGACTTATTATGGTTTTCTTGATTCCATTAATACTAATATTTAAACTACTAAAAACTACTATTATCATATTAAAAAAATCTGGATTATTTAGTGAAGTATTGTCCCTATTAACCTTTAAAAAAAGTATTTTAGATATAACTCATATTTACAAAGACTTTATAGATCTTTTTATCTTTTATATTGAATGTATTGTGCTTATATTATTTTCTATGTATTCCATGGAAAAAGCCAAACTTATTCTAGCATCATCAAATAATCTGGCTATTTTTCTTACAATAATATCGTTAAACTTTATACTAATATTAATTAGTAGTTATATAAACAAAAGATGTGATATTGTTACAAATTTATATGAAGAAAAAAATCCTAACTTGTGCTAGCATTATAATTTATAAAAGTTTTTATTTGCATCAAAAAAGTCTACTTTATTTTAAAAGTAGACTTTTATATTATATTTAATAAATTTAATTTTAAATATTAGCTTGCTTTTACTTCTGTTTGAGTTTCTGCCTCTTTAGTCTTAGCTGCCTTAAGCATAGTTGCTGAAGTATAAACAACAACAAGGACTACTAGCCATTTTAACCAATAAATTGGCATGTTTGTTACAAATAATAATGCTAAAATTGAACCTATTACACCACCTATAGTTATACCCATAGATACCTTTCTTTCATAAGCTCCTTCTTTAACGAATTTTGTACTAGCTATTGGTCCAACGAATGCACAAGCACCCATCATTATTGGGAATGCTGCCTTTGGATTCATTCCAAGAAGTGCAATCATTGCCATACATGGTGCATATAAACCTATACCTGCTGTCATTAATGCTCCAAGTATAAAGTTACCAACTATACCTACTATTAATTTCCCACCAGTAAGACCCATTGATTCTCCACCTGATGGCATTAATCCTAATTGACCTAATACTAATAAGACAGCTGTTCCTGCAAGAGCTACTCCCATAGTTAATTGAACTTTTTTCTCTGGTAATTTTGATATTATACCAGCTCCTATCCAAGAACCTACAACTGCAGATATTATCATACATAATAATGTAGTGATGTCTACAGATATTGCGTTAAGTGATAAAAACGCTTGCGCTATCATTGGTAGTGCATGAGCAACGTTTAATGTTCCTGGTAATAACTTATCTGGTACATTTACTTTCTTACTAAATTTTAAAATTGCTGTTGTAGTTGCAAAAGAACCTACTCCTATTGCATCTAGGAAATCTGTTATGAATCCTATAACTAATCCTGCTTTGAATACGTTTGCCTCAGATGCATCTCTGTGTTTTCTAAAGTCATTTACATAAACTGTTGTATAACCTGCTGTTATAACGCCTAATGCGCCTAAAATTGCTGTTAGCATAATTGCTTTAGCCCCCTAAAATTTAATATTTTTTGCCAAGGAAGATTATACATTCATTTTTCATTTTTTTCCATACCTTTTTTAATTTTTTTTTAAAATTTTTTTATATTTTTAAATACATAATTTTTTTCATGTCTTATTTTGTTATTAAAAGGCTGAATTATACACAACTCTAGTAAAATAGTATATTATATTCAAAAATTTCAGAAAAAAGATACCAGTATTTCTACTAGTATCTTATTTCTAAATAATTATTCCATTACAATGATCAACTTCATGTTGAATAATTTGTGCCACAAATCCAGTAAATGTACCTTGTTGTTTTTTGAAACTTTTATCAAAATATTCCACATCTATCGTTTCATATCTTGTTGTTTGCCTAACACCTATTAAAGATAAACAGCTTTCTTCTGTCACATAACTATTTTCTTTCTTAGTTATAACTGGGTTAATCATTGGAACTATTGCATTTCCTACAGCAAATACAATTATACATTTCTTGACACCTATCATATTTGCTGCCATTCCAACACAATTGTCAAGATTTGCCCTCAATGTATCAATTAAGTCATCAACTACATGTATATCCTCTTTAGTAGCTAGTTCTGATTTTTCTCCTAAAAACAATATGTCCTTCATAATTGGTTTTATCATATTTATACCAACCTTTCCAATTTTGCTTATATATCTATTTTATCATAATATGTTTTTCTTATTATATCATATAAAAATTTACTATTCTTTATTATCCATTGAAGAAAAATTTTACTAGTTACCCCTACTGATAAAATTTATAATTTTTGATATAATAAGATTAAATTAAAGTGAGGAGATTTATAAAATGAATAGTAATATTGATAATAAAATAACATCTAATTCTAATAAGTATGCTTGGAATGAATCTATGATTTTAGATAAAATACAAGAAATTTTAGATGGTAAAAATATAGATGACTTAGAACTTAGCCAAGAAGAGCTGGAAAGTATAATATCTAAATTGGATTATAACCTTTCAGAAGAAGAGTTAAATGAGTCTGCTTGCATAGTAGCTGAAAATATTGATGAATTAAATGTATTACCTAAAGATGATATAAAAGAATACATATTAAGATTAATAAATTACTTAAATAATACTAACTTAAAATGTATTATAGGCGAATTTAAAGGAATTGAATTTGAAGTATTTAGAAATTCTAACGTGGATGATGTATTTAAAGAGTACTACTCAAAATACGATAAAACATATGGAATATCTAGCATGCTTTCAAATTTAGGTTTAAAATAGATAAAAATAGCATTCACTAAAATTAATTAGTGAATGCTATTTTTATTTATATTCCTGGAACTGTAACTAAAATTATTATGGCCACTATATTGTGTACTGCATATAAGCCAATTGCAAGAGGTAAGTTTGTTCCCCCTCTTTTCTTGGCAATTATCTCTTTGGCCTCAGGTAATAATCCCTTTATTTTTTCCATATTTACACGTATCTCATCCTGGTATAATGCATTTGCATATATTCCTATGCCAATTAAAACTGCAAAATTTAGTATGCTTCCAATATATGGTGTATAAGATGCTACTAAGCTTAATATGAAAAATGCTCCTGCTTTAAAATACATTTTTCTATATATCATCCAATATATGCCCATAAAAAATGCTGACCAATTCCAAGATATGCTTTTCCCCGAATCATCCATTTTTTTAAATTTCTCTTCATAGAAGTTTTGATTCTTTTGTATGAATAAATTTAATTCATTTACTTGTTGCATAAATTTATCTCCTTGATGTTTTAATTATTGAAATAATTAATATATTATCATATTTTTGCTTATTTTGCTTAAAATTTATTTTCCTTTTATAACAGTATTTATACCCATTTTAAAATTCACAAAACTTAATTATATAATAAGTTTCGTTTTATTTGTTAAGTTTTTATCATCAAAAAGATATCAATTCATTAAAACATTTAATTGCATAAGCGTCTGTCATGCAAGAAATATAATCGACTATGGCTTCTTTATACACATCTTCACTATCTAAAGTTCCATAAACCTTCACATTATTAAGACTATTTTTCAAATCTTTAGGATCAAAAATACTTTCATTACAATATTTTATTATCCAACCTTTAAAATCACTTAGGACAAATCTATACTTCTTATCTATATTAGCTTGTAAATTATTTATGGTATTTTCTTTATCATAATATTTAAATAGTTCTTCAAATATACTGTTGATTACTAAGTTTGCATATTTTTTATAGTAACTAAATTTTTCATTATTATATATTTTTTCATAGTTGAATTTTTTTATGGAGTCAATAAAATTCTGTTTTTCATGAGAAAAGCAAATTCCATTTTCAATAGAACTGTTTTCAATAAGATCGCCCATTAATTCGTGCATTATTACTGAAGTGTTTACTGTTTTTTGGCCATACTTATGTCCTAGTTCATATACGTCTTTTAAATCATCACGACTAATTATTTTTAAAAGAAGCGCATCTTCTATATCTCTTCCAAGATAAGCTATTTTATCAGCAATTTTTACAACACAACCTTCCCAAGTGTAAGGTTGCACCTGCCCAGGATTTGTTATATTATTTAAATCCATAAAATCTTTTCTAGGAAAAATCCCATTTTCATCTACTTCACCACAATGACAGATTATACCATCCCTCACTGCATATGTAAGATTTAAGTTACTTAGTTTTCCCTTATTATCTTGGAGTAATTCCAACTTATCCACTACTTTTAAACCATTTTTTTCATGCCAAAAAGAATAGTTTAGATTTTCTTCTAATATTTTTTTAATAACATTTTCGCCCTCATGACCAAAAGGTGCATGGCCCAAGTCATGACCTGTTGCTATGGCTTTTGTCAATTCAAAGTTTAGCCCCAAGGCTTTAGCTATAATATAACTTACTGATTCCACATGAGATACATGCTCCATCCTTGTGCAAATATGATCATTTTGTGTGTTAAAAAATACTTGTGTCTTATGTTTTAATCTTCTATATGCTAAACAGTGTAAAATTCTAGTGTAATCTCTTTCAAACTCACTTCTGATATCATTATTTCTTGAGTATAGTTCTTTTTCTCTTAAAACTGCTTCTTTACAATTTCTATCTTCATTCATTGCCACATCAGAAAATTTTTTATACATAATCTCCCTCCATATATAATTCAAATATAAGTTATATATTAAGAATATTATAGCACTATTATGCTCTATATCTTGTTTTTCTTATTAATGTACTAAAATAAACTAATTATAATAAGTTTATAAATACTAAAGAACTTTAAAAACTTAATCTTATGAAAAATTTGACTAATATGTATATATATTATAAAATGTATATTTATATTAAAAACACCATATACTGATATTTGGACTAAAATATACAAAATTAATATAAAAAGTTGTCAATGGAGATAACTTGTAAAAGTATTAATATGATATAAATT
The DNA here is from genome assembly GCF_051148895.1 of Terrisporobacter vanillatitrophus. GTDB lineage: Bacteria > Bacillota > Clostridia > Peptostreptococcales > Peptostreptococcaceae > Terrisporobacter > Terrisporobacter vanillatitrophus. The sequence continues at coordinate 1,737,145 of NZ_CP154625.1, read as the reverse complement.
AAAAATCTAATAAAAGAAAGAAGGAATTTTATGAGGCAAAAGAAAGAAGAATGGTTAGGAAACGTTAAAGGAGATTTACTAGGTGGTATAGTTGTGTGTATGGCACTTATACCAGAGGCAATTGGTTTTTCCATAGTAGCAGGAGTTGATCCTATGGTTGGAGTATATGCATCTTTTTGTATATCTTTAATAACATCAATATTTGGAGGAAGACCAGGACTTATATCAGCAGCTGCCGGGGCTACAGCTTTAGTATTAGCTAGTTTAGTAAGAAGCCACGGTGTAGAATATATGCTTACAGCAACAATACTTACAGGAATTATTCAGATAATACTAGGTTATTTAAAAATAGGTAACTTAATGAAATTTATACCAAAACCAGTTATGATAGGATTTGTTAATGCTCTAGGTATATTAATGTTACAATCTCAAGTAGATCATTTCAAAGGTGCACCTATATTATTAGTTTTAGGAGCATTGGGAGTTGCAATAATATACCTATTCCCTAAAATAACCAAAGCAATACCTGCTCCAATAGTAGCAATAATAACTATTACTATAATATCAGTTGTATTTAATTTAGATATAAAAACTCTAGGTGATATGGGTAGAATAACAACAGACTTACCAAAATTAATAATACCAAGTGTACCATTTAATTTTGAAACTTTATTCATAATATTGCCATACTCTATATCAGTTGCTTTAGTTGGTATAGTTGAGTCACTATTAACTGCTCAATTAGTTGATGATATGACAGATACCCCAAGTGACAAAAACAGAGAATGTGTAGGACAAGGACTTGGTAACCTAACTGCAGGATTCTTCGGTGGTATAGCTGGATGTGGTATGATAGGACAAACAATAATTAACAACAACTATGGCGGAAGAGGAAGATTATCTACTCTTACAGCAGGAACTGCCATGTTAATCTCAGTAATAATATTAAACAAATTTGTAGTTCAAATACCAGTAATTTCACTGGCTGCAGTTATGGTCGTTGTATCCATATCAACATTTAACTGGGGATCTATAAAAAGAATTTCAAAAGTTCCAAAATCAGATACTTTAGTTATGTTAGCAACGGTTCTAGTAGTTTTAGCTACTCATAACTTAGCTTATGGTGTAATTGTTGGTATAATATTAAGTGCCATAGCTTTTGCATCTAAGATATCAGAAATAAATGTAGTAAAGCATGAAGTTCATGGGTACGTTAAATACGAAGTTAAAGGTCAATTATTCTTTGCTTCAACTACGAAATTCATAAATAGTTTTTGCTATACTGAAAATACAAAAGAAATAGATATAGACTTCTCCAGCGTTAAAATTTGGGATGAATCAGCAGTTGATGCTATAGATAAGATTGTTATAAAATACCATAAAAATGGTGTAAAAACTAATTTAATAGGTTTAAGTGACTCATGTTTAGAATTAATATATAATATGGCTGTTCATAATAAGCCAGGCGGTTTAGAAATGGCTAGTGGTCACTAATATAGAAAAAATACTCCAATAGGAAACTATTGGAGTATTTTTTATTATGATCTTAAAAATTAATTTATACCACCATCATAGCAATACTTAATATAATTGCTGATGCTACAAAAATTGCTAATAAAACTTTACTTACAAATTTAACCCATGATGAAAAATCAACTTTTGCTATGGCTAGTGTTCCCATAATAACACCACTTGTTGGTGTAACTAAGTTTACAATCCCACTACCAGCACTAAATATGGAGATTATTACTTCTGGTGGAAATCCTAAGCTAACTGCTAAAGGCCCAAATATAGGCATTGATAAACCTGCAAGTCCAGATGTAGAAGGTATAAAAAATGACAATGCCATATAAATTAAATAAGCAACTATTGTAAATATAATTGGTGACATTCCAACTAATACTGATGAAGCTTTTGACAATACATATGCATCTAATCCTGTAGAACTCATTATAACTGATATACCTTTTGAAACACCTATAACTAAGGCAACTCCAACCATTTCAGCTGCTCCGTCTAAGAATGAATTTACTATTTCTACTTCTTTCATTCTATATACTAAACCTATGATTATTGCCATAATTACAAACCACATACCTAGCTCAGAGAACCACCAGCTTCCAAGGGGAGCACCATTTAAAAATGCTGTATTTTTAAATATATTTATACCAAATTCTTCCCAAGGTATAACACCTGCTACCATTACTAAGAAGGTGAAAGCAAATAGTGCTAATACGACTTTTCTCTGTCCAGTAAATTCTATTATTTCTTCTTTACCTTCTTCATTTCCTATAAAAGCTTCATTTGCTTGTCTTATTTCTGAATCTGACAATAATGTTTTTGATTTATCTGCATAAACTTTTTTAGCATAACTCATTACAAAAAATATAGATATAAGTAGTGATGATAACCATAAAGCCACATTTGTACCAATTACTATTACTTGGTTTACAGCTATATCTGCTTCTTTTAATGTACCTATACTTACTGAAACTAAAAATGGATTAACTGTAGATCCTAAAACACCACAACCTGCTCCTAAAATAATGGTTCCCACAGATACTAAAGGATCAAATCCTGCTATTATCATAGTAGTTGTAACTAAAGCTGTAAAAGCTATAGTTTCTTCTGCCATACCAAAACTAGTTCCTCCAAGAGACAATAAAAACATTAAAACAGGTATTAAAATTAATTCTTTTCCCTTTAAATTGGCAACTACATTTCCTATACCTGCATCTAAGGAACCTGTTTTTGTTGTTACTCCTAAAAAGCCTCCTATTAATAGGACAAAGATGGCTATATCAATTGCCTCCTGTAACCCAGCTATGGGAGCCATAACAAAATCCGCCAAAGTTGCCTTCTTAACTTCTGGTATGAAATATGTTGCAATTGCTATAATTGCTGTTATGGCTAAAAGTACAGTATAAGCCGTTGGTAACTTAAATGATCTTTTCTTATTTCCATTTGCGCTCATTTTACATTTCTCCTTTGATGACTTTTACTATTTATATTAAATTTGCCATTAAAATCTATTTTATGTAATGGTGAGTTGATTTAAATTAAATGAAGCCACTAATATTACATTAATGGCTTTGTTTCCATAATTTTTTTCTTGTATTTATAGTTTCTTTGTAAAATTATTATTGACTAATGACCTATGTTTTTTTATTATAGATATATAAAAATTCAAAAGAAAAAGAGGACAAATATGAAAAATTTTTATATGAAATATAAAAATCACGTAGGCATTATAGTTGATAGTATTATTATAGTTTTGGGATTATATGCTAAAAACTACATATTTGCTATTATGGGTTTAGTTTTATTATTATTAACCCTATATGTTTATAGATTAGAAAAAAGAAATGCAGAAGAAAAAGCAAAAGAAATAGCAGCAAAACAAGCATACAAGGCTGAACAAAAGCGTCTAAATAAAGGCAAGAAAAAAAAGAAAAAGAAAAAAAGATACTAACATTTTATTTTGCACTATAGGAGGTATTAAAATGACAAAGCCTATTCCTGATTGTCCTGTAGAAATAACTTTACATCTAATAGGTGACAAGTGGAAGCTACTTATTATGAGGGATTTATTAACTGGAACTAAGCGTTTTGGAGAGCTAAAAAAATCAGTTACTGGAATTACCCAAAAAGTTCTTACAAGTAATCTTCGAGCTATGGAATCATCTGGACTATTAACAAGAAAAGTTTTTCCTGAAGTTCCTCCAAGGGTGGAATATACACTTCAAAAACTGGCTATAGTCTAGCTCCAATTTTAGACTCCATGTATGCATGGGGAGATAAATACAAAAGTGAGATAGTTGAGCAATAAAAAATTCTAGTTATTATCATTGATCATGCATAATAACTAGAATTTTTATTTTACTATAAATTGTATTCTTTTGGTGGATTTCCTGAGAAATCAGATATTATAACTTTTGCCTCATCTAAATAAAACACTTCAAATATTGGATTACTAGCTTCTTGGTAAATATTTTTTACAAGTGGTGATGATGCTATTACTTTTTCCTTTATGTCAATATCATTTGTAAATGTTGCCTTTCCACTTAAACGCATCCACTCAAATTTAGGTGTTGAAACACAAACTTCCACATATGGATTGCTTTGCATTTGCTTATAAACATCTTTTTTACTACTAGTACAATACCATAGTTTCCCACCATCTTCCATCATAAATTGGAATGGTCTTACTTTTGCTTTGTTGTCTTTTCCCACTGTTGCAAAATATTGAACTGGATTTTCATTTAAAAATTGTAATACTTCATTCATTTGTATTTATTCTCCTTTTATTAACTTATTTTCTTAGATACTGCCTATAAATTAATAATAAAACAAAGTAAATAATTATTTAAGTATGCACTTTAAAGTGCCTTAGTATCCTTAGAGAAACCTTTAAGTAATAGCCTTAATATTTCATATAATTTTTATTAATTATTTATTGAATTTTCTATCTTAAAAGTAATGATACTACTAAAATTATACTTGCAATTCCCACGCATATTAAGCTAACAGACATTAAGTTAGTTTTAAAATAGACAAATGGATTTACTGTATATATTAATTCAGGATTTACAATTTTACTATATATATCATCTTTATCTTCTAATATAAGTAGTTTAATTTTCACTTCCAACTGGGATAATGATCCCTTACTTCCTTCTTCTTTTGTATTTTCTATTAATTTTAACATTACTGCCTTCTTATCTAATTTAGAATTAATATTTTCTTTTTTTAAGTTTAAATCTATAACTTCTTTTACCGTTTCTTCTACAATTTGTTTTATTTGTGGATTTTTTGATTGTATAAATTTAAGTTCTTTTAAAGTTATTTTTTCTCCTTTTAATATATTATCTTTTATATATTCTAATTTTTTTAAATCTACTTCTTCATTTTTAATTGTTTGTTTAGAAGATTTTATAACTTCATTTAGTATTTCTTTTCTTAATTTAACTACTATTGTTTTTAGCGTATTTTCTTTATTCCCTTGTTCTATGTTTTTTTCTTTTTTTAATTTATTTATTTCTTTTGAGATTATTTCATCTACATCTTCACAACTTTTGCATTCTTTTATAATATTTTTCAAAGATTCATATTCATTTTTTATCTCATTAACCACATTTTTTGACTCTGGATATTTTTTGTCTATAAATTCTTTTTCTTCAGATGTTAAGTTCTTTCCTTTTATAAATTTTAATAATATATTTTCAAGTTTAGATAAATCTTTCTTAACTTGTACAAAATATTTTTCAATATCACCTATTGATTCTTGTTTTATTTTCCACTCACTTTCTGTAATTCTACACTCTTTAAGTAAGGTATTGTTTTTTATCTTTTCATTATTTAATAAATTATTAATATCCTTATCCCTGTTTTGTATTTCGCCTAATTTACTCATCTTTATAAAAATTTTTAGTTCATTTGCTTCTTTATGTGATTTAGTGGCAAATTCTTTTAACTGTGGATATTTCTTATTAATAAACTCTTTTTCTTTGGGAGTTAAGGACTCTCCTTTAACTATTTTTATAGCTATGATTTCAGCTTTAGCTATCATTTCTTTTATTTTAATTACCATATCTTTATTGTAATTTTGTTGAACATCTTTTAAAGTATTACTTATTTCACTCTTTGATTCACCTATATTTATGGAATTTGATTCTTCATTTTTGTATATATTATTTAATTCTAAATCATTGTTACTTAAATTCAAATTGTTTAATTTATTAATCATATATAACTCCATTTAATTTTTCATATTTATATATTATTCCTTATATTTATTTATATTTTATATACGGACAGATTTTATTTTGCTAAAATTCAAAATATATATAAAAAATACTGGAATTAAATTTCATCCCAGTATAAAGCACAGTATTAAATCCTTAATACAACTTAAATTCTATTTTTATATAATATAGCATATTTCTTATTCATATTTCTTAATCAGTTTAACATTGTATTTTTCCACACTATTTAAACTGTCATCATTAAAGTTATCTGGTGAAATATATCCATTATACCAAGTACAAGAGTTGAAATAATTTTGAAGAGAAGAATCTTTAAACAATCTTCCATGTTTAGCATATATTTCATTTCTAGCAAGCTTTAGTTCCCAACTGGAAAGGCCTGATAGATCTGCCCCTGTTAAGTATCTAACATCACTATCATAAAAAATGTATCCATCTACTTCATATGCACTACTAGAATTATTACTGGAGCTATTACTGCTTGAATTACTATTATTATCTTGTATAATAACTTCTTTTGTGGTTTTATTTGTTGTAGAATTTTCTTTACTGGTATCATCATCTTTTCCATTGTTGATTACTATGCATCCTGTCATAGACAAGGTGCAAATTAAAATCGTTAATAATGCCCCTTTTTTATACAATAAACTCCCTCCTAAAAAGACCCACATATTATTAATTTATATGTGTTTTTTTAGTGAGAAATTACACTTACTATTACTGCTATAAATATTTAATAATTATAGTTTACAGCTATATAAAACACCTTTTACTAAATTATATGTTAAGCTAGCAATTTCCTGTGAAGATTCTACACATCCACCCTTCATCCATGATTTTAATATACCAATATATCCACTTTTAACAAAGGAATATACATAAGCAGGATGATCTATCTTACCATCAAAATCTTGTCTAAGTTGATCTTTAATATGGTTTTCAACTAGCTCCTCTAACTTAAATAAAAAACTTATGTCTCCATTATGACTGAAAATACATTTACAGAAATCAACATTTTCGTTTATAACATCACACATATCTTCAATAAATCCATGAGCTTCCTTAAAAATATCATGAGTTTTATTATCCTTAATAACATATAACTCTAAAATATGTATAAATTCATTATAAAGCTCTGCTTCTAACTTTTCCAACATATCTGGTATATCGCAGTAGTAATTATAAAAAGTTGATCTGTTTAAATCCGCATCTGAAACTAATTCTTTTACTGTAATATTATTTATTGGCTTTTCCTTCATTAAATTTATTAAACTATGTTTTAAAGATTCTTTTGACTTTCTAATTCTACGGTCATTTTTTACATTCATAAATTTACTCCTTTCTGTATAATAAACAACATTTTTAAAAAAAATGTCGTTTATTATACATTTTTCACATTTTTAATGATTGAATATTATTCCTTACAAAATTATAATTCATATTATAGCAAAAAACAACACCATGTTGTTTAATGAAAACTTAATATTGAGAAGGGTGATATATATGCTAAAAAAAGAATGGCAAGACTTATTCAAAAACAAATTTCTAATTGTGGCTCTTATTGCTATAATTGCAATCCCAACTATTTATTCAACTTTATTTTTAAGTTCCATGTGGGATCCTTATGGTAAAGTCAGCAATCTTCCAGTTGCTGTTGTAAATAATGATGTTTCTGTTGATTATGAGGATATGGAAGTAAATGTGGGTGAAAGACTTGTTGATAGTCTAAAAGAAAATGACTCCTTAGCATTTAATTTTGTTGATGAAAAAGTGGCAATGAAAGGTTTGGAAAATGGTACTTATTATATGGTAATTACTATTCCAAAAGATTTTTCAAAAGATGCTACCACTTTATTAGATAAAAAACCTAAGAAAATGGTATTAGAATATGCTACAAATCCAGGCAAAAACTATATCGCCAGTAAAATGAGTGAAACTGCTTTAACTAAAGTTCAAAACACAATTTCTGAAAAGGTAACTGAAAATTATGCAGATGTGGTATTTGAACAGTTTGACACTGTAGGTGATGGACTTAAAGAAGCATCTGACGGTTCTTTAGAACTTAAAGACGGCTTAGGTGATTTAAAAGATGGTGGTGTGAAACTAAGTAATGGTTTAAACACTCTTTCTAATAGCATGCTAACATTTACTAATGGTACAAATACTTTATCACAAGGTTTAGATACTTATTTAGCAGGTGTAAAAACTTTAAATTCAGCTTCTGGGGAACTTGCAAATGGTGCTAACAAATTGGCAGATGGTGCTAATCAGTTAAACTCTGCTGTTAAAGGAATTTCTATACCAAATATATCTTTAAGTGAAGAGCAAAAAAACACTTTAAAAAATACAGCAGCTTCTAGTGTTTCTGATTACTCTAAGCAATTATCTTCTGGTATAGGTAGTGCAGTTAGCAATAAAGTAAGTAACACTTTAACTTCAGATAATACAGTTAAGGCAGTATCTTCTGCAATACTTAGTGATAGTAAGATTACTCAAATGGTAGGAGCTCTTCAAGCAGCAGGATATACTAAAGAGCAAGCCCAAGGCTTAGTTGTTGGAATAGTATCAAATACTTTGAAAGGTGTTTCTTCTAATATTACGGCTGATTCTATAACAAGTGCAGTTTCTCCATCAGTATCTAGTACTATGAGTCAAATTGCAGCAGGTTCAGCTGAAAAAGGAGCCGAGGCAGTTGTAAAAGAAGTAAACTCAAATCTTTCTACTTATGAAGAAATGTTTACTACTTTAAAATCATCTACAAAAACTCTTTCAGATGGATTAAATACATTAAGTGCTGGTGCCAATGAATTAAAAGCTGGCTCAGACAAACTTGTAGCTAATAATCCTAAATTAAAATTTGGTATGACATCACTTTCAGATGGTACAAATAAAATATCCTCTGGTGTTACGGATTTAAAAAATGGATCTGTAAGTTTAAAAGACGGTTTAAAAACTGCTTATGATGGAAGTAATACTCTTCAAACAAGTTTAGCGGACGGAGCTAAATCTGTAAAAGATACTACTTCTACAATAAATGATGACACATTAAAAATGTTTGCATCACCTGTAGACTCATCTAAAACTCAAATAACTAAAGTTGCAGATAATGGTCATGCCATGGCTGCATATATGATGGTTGTTGGTCTTTGGGTTGGATGTATGGGATTCTGCACAGTTTATCCATTAACTAAAAATAGCTCAAAGATAAAATCAGGATTTAGATTATGGCTAAGTAAAGCAAGTGTTATGTATCCAGCAATTATATTCGCTTCAATAGGAATGATTTCAGCTTTAAGCTTCTTTAATGGATTTAGCCCAGCTGATTTAAATAGCACCATATTAGTTGCAGTTGTTGCCGCAATAACCTTTATGAGTATAATATACTTCTTTAATGTGGCCTTTGGAGTAGTTGGTAAATTCTTAGTTCTAATATTTATGGTTATTCAGTTATCTGGTTCTACAGGTACTTATCCTTTGGAATTATCAGGTGATTTTGTAGCTAAAATAACTAATTATCTTCCATTTACTCACGTAGTTACTGCATTCAGAAGTACAATATCTGGTGGATCTAATATAGAAAGCCATTTAATTTTCCTTACTTCTATAGCTGTAGTAATGATATTAATAACAATTGCTTTCCTTGAATTTAAAGTAAGATTTAAATCTAATAATAATAATTTTACTGAAGATCATATGGACGACAAATTAGCAGTTTAATAAATTAATAAAAATAAGAGGCTGTCGCATAAACGATTGAAAAATCGTTGGGCGATAGCTCCTTTTTACTTATTTAAAACTCAAAACTACTGAAAATAATTTTATTTCACTTATATTTACTAAAAATAAGCATGACAAATAAAGGTATTTGAAATACCGTTTTTTTAGCTATCTATATTAAAATTAAGCGATTTTCTTTAAAGGATGAAGGGATGTTTTACATTTTCCATTTTGTATTTTATTATGCAATTTATTTATGTTATAAGCCATTCCTAATAAAATACATTCCGCTAAAATATTTTTTTCACCTTTACATAAAAACCTTCTAAATTCCATGTTTTGTTTTATTTGAGCGAATGCTCCTTCGGCTTGAATACTTCTATTCATTCTTAGTTGAATACCTTCGGTACTCACTATTCTTTGTAAATTTCCTTTACGTTTTTCATTAAATACTTTTGAAATATTAAGTTTTTTAGTTCTATCTTCTAAAGGAGTTTTACAGTTATTTCCTTTAATGCATTTAGTTTTAAATTGACATCCTTTACAATCTTCGCACATATAACAAGTTATTTCACACTTGTATCCAGTTGTACTTTTTCTGGTTTTTGTGCTAGTAACAGTTAATTTCTTATTGTTTTTACATAGATAATAGTCATCTTTATCGTTGTAAGACATATTATCCATTCTACCAATATCATTTTTATATTTTCTTGTTTTACTAATTTCATAATTAGCTGGTTTTATAAATGATTGTTGTCCATTTTTTTCTAGATGTACATAGTTTTCTTCACTTTCATATCCTGAATCAGTTATTACTTTAGGATATTTAAAACTTAAATATGACTCTGCATTTTGTAAAAATGGTATTAGAGTAGTTGTGTCAGCTGGTTGAGGTCCTGCACTTATCCAGACTATATATTCAGAATCAACTCCAAACTGAACGTTGTAAGCAGGTTTTAATTGACCATTTTTCATATGATCTTCCTTCATTCTCATGAAAGTGGCATCTTTATCTGTTTTAGAGTAGCTATTACGTTCACCCATTATATGTAAATCTTTAGTGTATTTTTTTAATCTATCAATATAGCTATCTAATTCTTCAATAGATTTTTGAATAGGCGATTTTCTTTTACCTTTACCATAAACAAATACAACATCTTCTTCATTTGCTATTTTCTTAAGTTTTTTTAGTAATTTTTTTAGATGATGCATTTTGATTTTGTTTTTATAAATTAATTTGATACCAAAATCTTGTTCACATTTTAAAACGAAATTAGGTATTTTATCCATCATTTTTTGCATATTTTTTGTTACAGCTTTTTTCCAAACAAAAGTATATCTATTAGATGACGCTTCTATTTTAGTACCATCTATAAATATTGTTTCTTTTGAAATTTCATTTTTATCTGCAAGCATATTTGCTAATTGGGCAAGTAATTCTTCAGATACTGGTGCGAAATGTATACTACGAAATCTGGCAATTGTTGAATGATCTGGAGCGGAGGCTCCGCCTAAAAGATACATAAAATTAACATCTCTTTTGCATGCATTTTCTATTTTTCTTGAAGAATATAAGCTATTCATATATCCGTAAACAATGATTTTTAACATTTCTCTTGGGGTTATTGTATTTTCTCTAATTCGAGAATAAGTCTGATATAACTTTTCTAAATTCATCTCCTCTATAGTTTGACTTAATAACCTCACTGAATCATCTTTTGGAATTAAATAATCAATCTCTAGTGGTAATTTTAATTGATAATTATCACCATACTTAGTATAATCAATTTGTATAATATTTTGTTTGGTCATAAAATAATTATACAAAAATCCCAAGATCTTTTGAACTTGGGATTTATTTTTTATGCAAAAAGGGCATCGCCCTATTTTTTTAGTGCGACAGCCCCTTTTTTTATTACTACTATAAAGTTGATTTAGCTAATATTTCTTCTTTAAAGTTATCACTATTTATTGGCCACTTACCATATTTTCTTGCAGCTCCCATAAATGCATCTATATTTTCTATAGGAGAGTTAATAGGTATACCACATCCTGTACTTAGTAAATATCCCTTTGGACTGTCATAAGCATCTTCTATACATTTTTTTACACCTGCATAAACATCTTCTACGCTGCCAAGCATCATTATTTCCACTGGATCCACATTTCCAACAATAGGAAGTCTATCTCCCACAAGTTTTTTTGTATCTACTAAACTAACTCTATTATCTATACTTAACATATTACAACCACTTTCCACCAAGTCTAGTGTCATATGAGAAGTTTCCCCACAAACATGATATGTAAGAGATTTTCCAAAACTATGTACATAATCTACTATTTCTTTTGTATATGGAAGAACAAAATCTCTATAAGTTTTCTTATCTATTAATGTTCCTGACGCTATTGGATCACATAAAGATATTCCCGCTCCTGCCTCTAAGAAATCTTTCATTACTATTTTAGTGGCATCTGTACTAAATCTCAATAGTTCATGAACTCTCTCAGGTTCTCTTCTTATGGATCTTAATAATTTTTCCACAGGATAAATACTTCCTGCTGCCGTTATTGGTCCATGAATACTTAAAGATGCTCCAACTTCATGTCCATATTTCTCCATACAAATATGATAAGCATCATAATTTAATTGATACCATGGATCATTTTTTCTTTCTATTTTTGATAAATCTAAAGAACTTAAATCTTTAAGGTTTTTTAAATAATGTTCTATTACGGCTGGTACTCCATCCTCTGGATTGTTAGTTTTGCTACCCAAAGCTATTCCTACTCCATGAAGTCCATATTCTATGGAAATACTATCATTGCCAAATCTCTCATAACAAGCTATTTGTGCCTGAGCTTGGTTTTTAGCACAACTTCTTTTTTCTTTGTGTGTAATTCCAGCAACTTTTCCTGATACTGATGTTACAAATGGTAATGCTGGTATTCTATCTATAGATTTTCCACTAAAAAATCCTGCTAGCCTTTCCTTAGGTGTCATTTGATCATCTTTATGCATTGTAATCCCCCCAGTTTAATAAATTTTTAATTAACATATATTTAGTTCTTCATATTAATAAGAGTAACATATTAAAATGCTTTATAAAAATTGATAATTTTTATACTTCCATGCCTTTTATAAAGATTTTTAATTATTTAATAACTAACTTTTTCTCAAATATGCTTGACATTAATTTCCAATAGTACTACACTTGTTTTTGTAGATATAGACCGACGGTCGGTCGATAAACAATAGGAGGATAAAATGAGAGTCATTAAAAATGCAGATGAAAGAAAAAGCGAAATACTTCATATTGCAAATCAACTTTTCAATGAAAAAGGTTATGAAAATACTAGTATTTCAGATATTTTAAAAGAAATAGGAATTGCAAAAGGCACATTATATTACTACTTTAAATCAAAAGAAGAAATAATGAATGAAATTATAACTCAAATAACTGAAAATATTTTTCAACAAGCAAATTTGATTGCTCAAGATACAGGTCTTACAGTGCCACAAAAAATAATAAATATAATCTTATCTCTTAATATAGAAGATAAGGATAGCGGAAAAGAAATTATTAAACACGTTAATAATCCTGAAAATATACTTATGCATCAAAAACAAATTGACTCTATAGTTAAGGGAATAACGCCTATTTTTACAAAGGTTATTAATGAAGGAATTGAAAAAGGAATGTTTAATACTCCATTCCCAAAAGAAAGCACTGAAATGATTTTAATTTATGCTCTCAATGTTTTTGATAATGATAAAATCACTTCCATGGAAGAATTCAGTGAAAAAATATCAGCTTTCATTTATAATTTGGAACGTATTTTTAATGCAAAACCAGGAAGTTTTGATTTTTTAGCTCAATTATTTAATTAAGGAGGTTTTTATAATGAATAATTCAGGAGTCAATAATGCTGATAAAAACAAAAGTTTCAAAAAATTTTTATTATTATGGTCAGGAGAACTTATCTCCTCCATTGGTAGTGGCCTTACTGCCTTTGGACTTAGCGTATATGTATTTCAACAAACTGGCAAAGTCACATCAACTGCCATTATCACCCTTTTAGCTTTTTTGCCATCCGTACTCCTAAATCCCTTTGCTGGAGTTTTAGCCGATAGATATGATAGACGACTTTTAATGATTTTAGGTGATAGTTTATCCACATTAGGTTTGTTTTATATATTAATTTCCATGTTAAATGGTGGAGCCACTTTTATACAAATTTGCATAGGTGTTACCATAAGTTCTGTTTTTACATCACTTCTAGAGCCAGCTTACAGAGCAACTATTACAGATTTACTAACACCAGAAGAATTTTCAAAAGCCAGCGGTTTGGTTCAAGCAGCCGGATCATCTAGATACTTAATTTCACCTATTTTAGCAGGATTTTTACTAAGCTTTTCTAATATTAAACTAATACTAATTCTTGATATCTGCACATTTTTCATCACATTTATAACTACTTTTATAGTTAGAAAAGGACTTATTTCAAAAGCAAATTCTAAAAATACTTCATTCTCTCAAGAATTTAAAGATGGATGGTTAGCTATATCAGAAAATAAAGGAATACTTATCTTAGTTTTTATGGGAACTTTACTTACTTTCTTCTTAGCATTTATTCAATCTCTTGCTGTACCAATGATTTTAACTTTTTCAACTGCATCAGTAGCTGGAGTTTGCAATACAATTTGTGCAACAGGTATGCTTGCTTCAAGTATTTTCATAGGTATGATTCCAATAAAAAAAAGTTATGTAAAACTTCTTACTTATTCTCTTTGTTTAAGCGGAATATTTATGGCTTTATTTGGACTTCGTGAAAACATAATTTTAATAAGTATTGCTGGATTTTTATTTTTTGCTACTTTACCTTTTGCAAATACTAGTTTAGATGTGCTTATTAGAAAAAATATTGTCAATGAACTTCAAGGAAGAGCTTGGGGATTAATTGGCTTTATTACTCAGTTTGGATATATTTTAGCTTATGCCAGCGTGGGATTTTTATCTGATTCTGTATTCACACCTATGTTAGTTGAAAATGGCTCCTTATCAAATACAGTAGGAAAAATTATAGGAACAGGTCCAGGTCGTGGTACTGCTTTTCTTATTATAATTGCAGGATTTTTATTATTCTTAACAGCCTTAATTTTGTATAGTATTAAATCTATAAGAAAACTTGAGGATGCAAATGTTTAAAAGAATTGAAGAAGTTACACAAAAAATGCAAGAAATTAGTATTTAAATTATTACAAAAAAATTAGCCTTTGGTATTAAACCATTGGCTATTTTTATTTAATTATTTAAATATTCCTTTATTTCCTTTAAATAATTTCTTCTTATTATTAAGAAATAAACAATTAAAACTATAAAGAAACTTCCCATAACTATATATGCTGAAGAAGCCACTTCCATATTAAAGGTATTTCTAACTGCTAAAAGGGCGAAGGTTGAGTGTATTACAGCTATTATATATGGTGCTAAAAACAATATACCTATTTCTATAGTCGAAATTTTTCTTATTTCTTTATAAGTTAGACCTATCTTATTTAGTTTCATATACTTTTCTTTGTCTTCCTGGCAGTCCATATAAATCTTGTTGTATAAAAAACTACTTGCAGTAACGAAAAATATTAACCCTATAAATATAGTTAAAAATAACAATGTAGAAAAAACTATTTTCCCATAATCAAGTACAAAAGATTTTGATAAAAATTTATAAGGGCCATTATTTAATTCTTCTTTATAGGTATTTTCAAAGTTTTTACATATATTCAAAGTCTTCATATAATTTCTTGTATCAAATGTAATAAATTCATCTACTATGCAGTTATTATTTGTCTCATCATATAAATCATCTTTAACAACATATAAATCATAATAAGCTGGCATAACAGACTTATCTACTTGTGTAACAACTTTTAAAGTATTATCATCTACTACAACTTTATTATTTACTTTTTTATTTTCTAATAATGTTAATGATATTGCTTCATTATCTTTAAATTCCACTGTTTTAGTGTTCAGTTTTTCAGCCAACTCTTTATACTTTGATTCTTTAATTATTTTAACTGATTTTTCTTTATCCTTTGACAAAACTGTTTTTATCTCTCCACTTATTTTATAATAAGGAATCTTTTCTTCTTTCAGTGAATTTTCCAACAAGTTAACTTTATCAATATAATCTTTTTTATTAAATTCATCTAAATTATGAAGTACACTTTTATTTGTAGCAAAATGTATGGCTTGAGGATAAGCCAACTCAACTTGTCTAGTTTGATCTTTCCAATAGGCATATACTGCACCTATGGCAGTAAATGCAACTGCAGAAGTTATACATATTAAGAAAAACATTCTTGTATTGTCTTTCATTTTATAATACAAATTTGATATGCATAACATATTAGTATTTTTCTTATAAAATTTTTTATTATTTTTTATAGCTTTTATAATAAATACACTAAGCTGAGAAAACAATAAATATGTTGCTATAATAGTCATAAAAGTTACTGGTGCTATGGTATTTACCAATTGTATTTTTGTAACTGTCACTGCTTTATAATATGACCATGCAAAAAGAGCTATACACAATATAACAAGTACTAAAGAAAACTTTGGCTCTGGTTTTTGAGTTTCACTTCCCTTTAACAATTTTAAAACCTTATCTTCTTTTACTACAAAAGAAATAAACAAAGATATTAATAGTGAAAGTAGCATAAAGTAAATTATGGTTGCTATCATTGACATTGCTGGAATATAGAACTTTAATGGCTCTATTCCCAGTAAATTTGATATGGCTATTAAAACAATCTTAGAAAAAACCAATCCTACTATTACACCAAGGGTAGATGATAAGGCATTTATAATGAAGTTTTCTATAAAAATCATCTTTTGAACTTGTTTATTTGATATTCCCAAACTGTATAATATGCCAAACTCTTTGTTTCTACCTTTCAAAAAAACACTTACAGAATAAAATACAAAGAAAAATAAAAACACATATACAATAATTGAACATACTTTAATTGTAAGTATCAAGTAATCATCAAATGTTGAAGTATCTAAATTTGGATGATTTATAAACATATTAAAAGAAAATAACAAAGCTGAGGATATTAAAATACTGAAGAAGTATCCTAAATAAGACTTAATATTTCTTTTTACATTTTTATATGCAAATTGTATAAAGTTCATTATTTAGTACCTCCCAATAAAGAAAGTACATCTATTATTTCTTGGTAAAATTGAATTCTATTTTCACCTTTGTAAATTTCATTGTAAATCTGTCCATCTTTTATAAACAGTATTCTATTACAATAACTTGCTGCTAAAGGATCATGAGTAACCATCATAGTAGTTACTTTTTCTTCTTTATTTATTTTCTCCAAGTATTCCATTACATCTCTTGCTGATGCAGAATCAAGATTTCCTGTTGGTTCATCTGCCAGTACTAAAGTAGGATTATTAATTAATGCCCTTCCTATGGCAGTTCTTTGAGCCTGCCCTCCAGAAACTTCATAAGTCCTTTTATTCAACAAGTTTTCTATTCCCAATATTTTTGAAACCTTATTTAATCTATTTTCTTGTTCTTTTAACTCTACATTGTCTAAAGTTAAAGGTAAAATCATATTTTCACCAATTGTTAATGTATTTAATAAATTAAAATCTTGAAATACAAATCCCAATTCTCTTCTTCTAAATAAAGCTAAGTCATCACCTTTTAGGTTTAAAATATTTTCTCCTCTTAATGTTATTGTTCCTGATGTTGGTTTATCAATAGTTGAGATAAGATTTAAAAGTGTAGTTTTTCCACTACCACTAGGCCCCATTATGCCCACAAACTCTCCATCATCAATAGCAAAGCTTATGTTATTTAGTGCTGTTGAAATTACTTTTTTACCATATACTTTTTTCAAATTTTTTATATTTAATATTTCCATGATTCTTCTTCCTTTCTAAATTAATTGATTTTTCTTTATATACCAATTTTAATTTAGATTTAAATATATAACTATCTGCAAACCTTTCAAGAGTATTACATTCATGTAAGGTTTGTATATTTTAAAAGTCAGTAGTTCATTTACCACTGACTTATCATTTCTTAAATAATATGGATACTTTAGTTCCTTTTTTCTCTTCTGATTTTATTTCTATATTATGTCCTAAATTATCACAAACTGTTTTTGCTATATACAGTCCCATACCTGTCGACTCTCCGTATTTACGTCCATTTTCACCTGTAAAAAATAAATCAAAAACTCTTTTTATATCCTTATTGCAAATTCCTACTCCTTCATCAGTTATATCTAGTGAAACATATTTTTCATTTTCTTCATAAGCTATAGTTATATATTTCCCATAATCTTTTGAGTATTTTATTCCATTTACAATAACTTGTTTTATTACAAATTTTATCCACTTCTTGTCAGTGTATACTTTTGTTTCCTTATTTAAATTCACTTTAGGTATTATTTTATTTTTTATAAATAGTCTTTTTTCTTCATTTACAATTCCCATGATTTCATCATATAAATTTACTTGTTCAATTACAAAATCTTTTTCAAATTCCTCTAGTCGTGCAAAATACATTGCCATATTTAATCCTTTGTCTAATTTATCTACCTCTTGCATAATTTCTGTTGCAATTTCTTCTCCTTCATAATCCTGAAGTTGAAGATTTATTACAGATAAGGGAGTTTTCATTTGATGTATCCAGTGATTTATAAAAGTCAAATGTTCCTCATGCTTTTTTCTTTGCTCTTCTAAAGAACTTATGTATAATTCATATTGATTTTCTAAAATTAATGATACATTTTTACCCAAGTCAGATCTTCCAAGGTCCACAAAGGACTCATCTAAAGTATTTATTTTTTTTCCAAAAAAGTCATATATCTTTTTAGAGTTTAAGTATTTGTATATTATAAAACAACTTATTATAAAAGTATTAAACAATAATATATATATAGTTTCACTCAAATTTATATATTTCATCATATTACAATAAAAAAGTGTAATTATAAGTCCTAAATAATAAATAAAAACATATCCCTTATATTCTCTTATAAATAATTTCATATTCTTACCTACCAAGTTTTATTTAATTTGTATCCAACTCCTCTAACTGTTTGAACTCCATCTTCTATTCCCAAATCGTAAAGTCTTTTTCTTATTCTACTTACATTCACATTTAGTGTATTTTCTTCTACAAATTCAATATCATCCCATATTTTTTCTAATAAATAATCTCTACTCACTACCTTTGGATATTTTTTCATAAGACATTCCAAAAGTATGCCTT
The DNA here is from genome assembly GCF_051148895.1 of Terrisporobacter vanillatitrophus. Classification (GTDB taxonomy): domain Bacteria; phylum Bacillota; class Clostridia; order Peptostreptococcales; family Peptostreptococcaceae; genus Terrisporobacter; species Terrisporobacter vanillatitrophus. The sequence goes on along the minus strand of NZ_CP154625.1, from coordinate 1,718,357 downwards.
CCTTTTTTGTTATAACTAAATCTTTGTTTTTATACTTTAATTCTAATCTTTCTGGATAAAATTTCAATCCATCTAGTTCAACAATTCTCTCATCCAATTTTGGGGAATACTCACCATATGCCCTTCTTATATAACTTTTTATTTTTGCAATCACCACATCGTAATAAAATGGCTTAGTTATATAATCGTCTGCACCGCTTTCCAAAGCCCTAATTTGATCCATTCCGCTGTCTCTTGCTGATATAAAAATTATTGGTACATTTGATTTTTGTCTTATTTTCGTGCACCAATAAAAACCATCAAACTTTGGTAAGTTAACATCTAATAACACTACACTTGGACTAATCTCATCAAACTCTTCCATAATATTATTAAAATTTTCAACTATTACTGCCTCAAACCCATATTTCTCCACGTAATCTTTTAATAAGGTGCTAATTGATGTATCGTCTTCTACAATATAAATTATATTATTCATATTACACCTCCTTCAGTATTCATCTTATAAATAGTTATTTATCATAAATATAACATTTACTCTATGATTTTATCAATAAAACATTCAATAATATCATATTATTTTTCTTATATTCAAGCTATCTGCAAACCTTACACAAAGATTACATCTATGTAATAAAAAAAGACTAGGACATTACCTAATCTTTTCAATAATTCAACTATTAACTTATACTATTTTTTTAATATGATATACTTCGTACATATTTATTAAATTACTTTTCTTCGTAAGCAAGTTCTACAATTTCACTTCCTGTATAAAAATTTTTTTCTCCTCCTAAAACTTTAAAATCATCATTTTCTCCATAGTTTATAGTAAGGACATTTTTATTAAATTTATCATTATCAACATTAAATACAAAAGGTAAATTATTTTTCTTAATTTCCCATATATTAGAATAATAAACAACTTTTCCTTCATTCATTAAAACAACTTGATTTGCATCGTCTATTTCTGTAATCTTTAAAAACTTATATCCTACTTTTTCATATATTTCTTCTCTTGGGGTGTTTGGTTTAAATATATACATCTTATCCCATTTAATTGAAAGTTGATTATCAAGACTTATAACTTCACCTTCTTTTCCTTCATTAATCAGTTCCGATAATGAACTTAACATGTTCCCATAATTTTCAAATAAATTTTTTAAATTTTTGTTTGATTCATCAAACTGTATTATATCACTTGACTTATCTAAAAGATCCCATCCAGATTTACTTTCTTTCATCTTTATATTTATCTTCGATATACATTCACCATTCTTAGCTGGCTCTGTTACTATTACAGTCTCCCCATCTTTGTTTTTATAATCATTTTGTTTTATCTGAACATGATTATGCCCTGAAACTATAACATCAATTCCACTAACATTTTTAGCTAAATCTTGTATCCTATTTCCAGGGTGTTTCGGTTTTTGGGGTCTTTCTCCAGAATGAACCACTGCTATAATTACATCTGGCTTTTCTTTTTCATTCATAATATCAACCCATTTTTGAGCATCTTTAACTAAATCATTCATATATAGTTTACCAATATAACCCTGTTGATCTTTTAGCTCCATTGATTTGTCCTTATCTTCTCCTACTTCTTTTAGTGAAAGTCCTAATATACCTACTTTTATAGTTTTATCATCAACTCCCAATTCTTTTATTATATAAGGTTTTACATAACTTTTTCCATTTTTATTATATGTATTTGCAGATAAAACACTTATGCCTTGATTTTCAAAATCTGATACCAAGCTATCTAAACCTTCTTTATCCTTTGAAATAAATTCATGATTTCCAAGGGTTACAGTATCAAATCCCGCTTCCTTCATTTCTTTTGCCATAGGAATATTGGCTTCACTTTCTTCTTCAAAGTACTTTAGCATATCTCCTGATGTTCCATACTGTTTATCATAAAAACTATCATTCCTTTCGCTGTGCTCAAGGCACAAAATTGGATGAAAAATGGTATAATACATACATTTTTCGTTAATAAATCTAATAAGTAAGTAAATATACTACAGAGCACGGCGGGGTAAGTGAGAAAAGTGCCTATCGGCAAATCCGCATAAAAACTTGTGCCGAATATCTATCTAAGTACAAATAATTGTGCCATGAGCACGTAAGTTAATCTTTGTTTTAGCAAAGACCGTTAAAAAACTAGGATATTCAGTCAATGTTTACTTACTTAATTTTTTATTTAAGGTGATAAAATGCTTAAAATTGTTCATCCAGTATGTTGTGGTATTGATGTTCACAAAAAATTTATAGTAGCTACAATTGCTTCTACTAATTCTAAAAATATCACAACATATAAAACTAAAAACTTTCAAACATTTACCCATAATTTAATTGAATTCAAAAACTGGTTATTAAGTAACAATTGTACTGAAATATGCATGGAAAGTACCGGTAAATACTGGTTACCAATCTATAACATTCTTGAAGATACTTGTAATATTACACTTGCAAATCCTAAATTTATAAAAAATATTCCTGGTAAAAAAACTGATAAACGTGATTCTTTATGGATTACAGATTTACACAAGCATGGTCTAGTTAGGGGGAGTTTTATTCCTCCAAAACAAATCAGAGAACTTAGAGATTTAATGAGATACAGAAGTAAATTAGTTAATTTTCGTTCTAGTGAAAAAAACAGAATTCAAAATTCATTAACTGTATCTAACTTAATGATTTCTAGCGTTGTATCTGATACATTTGGTAAATCTTCTTCAGCTATTATTAAATATGCATTGGATCATCCCGAAAAGCTGAATATTGATTATACTGAATTTCTTCATGCTAGACTACTACCTAAAGCTGAAGAAATAAATCTATCTATGCAAGGCAATATATCTAAAGAGCAATCAAGCAAAATGAGAGTTTCATTTAACCATTTTGACTATATAAATAATTGTTTGACCCAACTAGATAATGTAATTTCTATCATTTCTTCAGACTACCAGGATCAAATATCTTTACTTTCTTCCGTACCAGGAATTACACCTAAGTCTGCCGTAGGCATAATTTCTGAAATAGGTGTTGATATGTCTAAATTTGATACATCAAAGCACCTTTGTTCTTGGGCAGGATTAACGCCTCAGAACAATGAAAGTGCAGGAAAAAAGAAAAGTGTTCGTATAAGTCGTGCCGGTTTATATTTAAAACCTTTGCTTGTTCAATGTGCCAATGCAGCTATTAAAGATAAATCATGTCCTTACTTTAAATATAGATATGAATCTATTAAAAAAAGACGTGGACATAAGAGAGCTATAATAGCTATTTCAAGAATGCTACTTACTTGTTGTTACAATATGTTACTAAATAATAAAGAATTTAATTCTTCATTATACGATTCTTACTTAAGTGATTGTGTAAATCAAACTAAATCTATAGATAGGATGATTAAATATCTACAAACTCAAGGATTTGTAGTTCAAACACAAGTTGAAGAATCACTTGGAATTACATGATAATTAACCAGTAAATCAATTTTCCACAAACTCCGTTTTTATTTTTTTTAATATTTAAAGGGAGTTATTTAGTGTGCAATCCCTTCGGGTATCTTTTTTCAAGTTAATCTCCTGCATCTACTACAATAGTATTTGAATATTTTTCTTTATCTTTTTTGATAAAATCAACCATTTCATAAGGTAATATTCCGTGTAAATCTGTTGTTGCTAAAATATTTATATCTACTGTTTTTGTTGAACTACATCCTTCCAAAAATAGTGATAATAAGGCTATGCTTATAGTAATTATTTTTATTACATTTCTGTTCATAATATCCTCCCCCCTATTTTGTTTTTTATTTATATATTACCATATTTTTACATATTTTTATTATTCAAAGCTCTTTCTAATATATGTTCATGTATTTGTTTTTCAATTCTATGACACAAATTTTTAGGTATAATAATCTCTTTACAATAATAAAAGGTACTATAGATAAATTCATCCGAGTACCTTAATTGTTTTTATTTAATTTTATACTTATAATATATAGCTAAAACTTTCAACATCTAAATATTCATATCTTTTTTATTATATATTAAGTAAGTACTTATAATGGATACAATCATTATACAAAGTCCTATTATGACAAATTTCATTTCAAATCCATTCTTCAAAAGATCTCCTGGTGCATAATAATCAAAAGGTGAAAAATACTTAAGAAATTCAAAATCTTCTTTTAACTTGCCTATTATTCCAAATAAATAAGAAACGAAGAATATTCCAATTGATATGGGAATTCCTCCTTTATCTGACTTAGCTAAAGCAGATATGAACATTCCTATAAACATAAATACAAGTCCTAAAATAAACATTCCCATATATACTATTTTAATATTTACTAAAAGATCCATAATTTCTACATTGTCTGGTTTTACTGCCATACAAACAAATATAGTAGTTGCACCTATTATTACTATATAAAGAAAATAAATTAAAATTATTGATAATAACTTGTAACTTACAATTTTACTTCTTTTTATTGGCTTTGAATATAAAAATTCTATTGTTCCCTGACTTTCTTCTTTTATAAGAGAATTAACACCTAAAATTGCCCCATAAACAGCACTTGCCATTGCTATATATTGAATAACATATGCCAAATAATTAAATATATCTGAAAAATCTATTCCTGCATCTATATTAAATGCTTTTAACATATCTTGGGAAAGGGCGCTCATTTTATTATTTACCAACTCTTGCATTCCCATATCAGACATACTTGGAAACAGTGACATAAATAAAACTATCATCATGCCACAAACTACTGACCAAATAAGACATGATTTTAATAATCTTTTAAACTCAAATTTAAATATATTCATTATTTATCTTCCTCCTTATTTTCATAATAATTTAAGAAAGTATCTTCCAGGTCTTCTTTTTCTATTAACAATTCATCAATAGTATATTTACTTAATTCTTTTACTAGAGAATTTGTATCTTTATAATAAAGGAAGATGAATAAGTTATTATTTGAGTTATTTAAAATCTTTCCACCTAAGCTTACTATTATTTCTTCATTAATATTCTTACTACTTAATGTAACTTTTAGCCCCAGAGTCTTTGTGGCCTTTTCAAGTTCAATTACATCTATTATTTTTCCTTCTTTTATTACAGCTACCCTGTCACATAAACTTTGTACTTCATTTAAATTGTGAGATGATAAGAAAACAGTATTACCTTTTTCTTTTTCTTTCACTAATATATTAAATAACTTTTTTTGCATTAGAGGATCTAGACCATTTGTAGGCTCATCTAAAATTAAAAGTTTTGGATTTTGAACTAATGCTTGAGCAATTGCTACTTTTTTCTTATTTCCTAAACTAAGTTCTTCCATTTTCTTTTCCATGTCTAGTTCTAAATCTGTACATATTTGCGATAATTCTTCATCACTAACATTTGGATAAAAACTCTGAGCATATTTCATTATATCCTTTACTTTAACTGTGTCGTAATATTTAACTTCACTAGGCACATATCCTATGTTTTCTTTTATTTTGCAATTGTCTTTTACAATATCCATTCCAAATATTGTAGCACTTCCACCAGTTGGATATATGAAGTTTAGTAATGTTTTTATTGTAGTAGATTTTCCTGCACCATTTGGTCCAATAAATCCGTAGATTTCACCTTCATTTACACTTATATTAATATTTTCAATTCCTCTGTTTTTCTTATACGATTTTGTTAGATTCTTAGTTTCAATTATCTTCACTACAAATCCCCCATTTTCATTTTATTTTATAATACTAGTATAGAGTTAGTTGCCTACTCTTTCAAACATTTTATTATAATATATAAAAAGATTTACTAAGTCTTATAACCTAGTAAATCTTTTCAGCTTGATTAAATCTAAATGGATTTAATCTAATTGCATTATTATATAAAAATGGATAAGATTTATTTAAATACTTTAAGTAATCAACCCATTGCATAGCAATATTTTTGTAAACTCTTAAAATATCTTTTTTTAAGTGACTAAGATCTAACTGATTGTTTTTATCATTTTTATAAAAAACAATCTCGTCTCTTAAATGTATTACTGACATAAGTAAATCTGTAAAAATTTCATGCTCTGTTATATTTTCATTACTAATTAGATTTACTAATAAATTACTATTTTCCAATAAAATATCCATTATTTTATCCAGATCTATATCTTCAATATCAATATTATAATTATGAATTTCAACTTGATTTTTTACTTCATCTAAATTATTAAAAGAAGTTATGGAGTTTTTACCTCCTTTATCTGCTTTTATAATCAAATGCATCAATTTATATCCTACTTCAGTAAAGAATAGCCCAATTAGCATACTCAACTTTTCCATTCTTTCTTGCTTAGCTTTATAATCTATTAATCTTTCTAATATCAATGTAACAACTAAACTGTTTACAGGAATAAAGCATAAATTCATTAATGAATAATATGCTGTGTTGACAGCTTGGCCAAATACTAAGTAATGTATTAGAAACATAATAACAGATAAACCTACTAAGATTAGTGATACTACAATATAATATTTTTTATTCTTCATTATTTCCCTCCTAATTTTACCAATACCTTGATTATTATATCATAGGAAGAAATCTTTGCCTCACTATATTTTTAATATATTATCACTTATATTTATTATCCCAGTAAAACATCATTCATATCGTAAAGCCCATTTTCTGCATTTATAATAAACTTAGCTGCCATAACAGCTCCTTTGGCAAATATCATATTTGAACCGGCTTTATGTTTTATTTCTAGTACTTCATCATCTCCTGCAAAAATTACATCGTTGTCTCCTATAATTGTTCCACCTCTTATAGTATGTATACCTAATTCATTTTGTTGCCTTTTAGCATTCTTTCCATGTCTTCCATAAATATTTGTAAGTTCATTTCTTACTTCTTTTATAGCATCTGCTGTCATGAAAGCCGTTCCACATGGACAATCTTCTTTTCTATTGTGGTGTTTTTCTATTATTTCTATATCAAATCCATCTAACAATCTAGTAGCTGTTTTTACTAATTGAAGCATTACAGTTATACCAATTGATGTATTAGAAGATTTAAATACTGGTATTAATTTTGATACTTCTTTAACTTTTTCATTTTGTTCATCACTGTGAGCCGTAGTACCTATAATCACTGGTGTTTTAGTGTTTACAGCATAATCTAAAATTTCTTCTAATCTAGATGCTCTTGAAAAATCTATTATTGCATCTGCCTTTCCTTCTATATCACTAAACTTAGAATATATTTTAAAGTCTGTGTCTTTTAAATCATACTCTGAAACTGCACAAAATACTTCTAATCCCTCAGTTTCATTTATACATTTTACTATTTCTCTTCCTGTATTTCCAAGACCACTTACTATTATCTTTATCATCACTAAATCTCCCTTGTACAATAATATGTATTTCTACTATAATGGTAATTTAATTGATACATTTATGTCAATTAATTCACATGAAAATACCCTATTGTCCAAATGAAAATAGGGTATTTTTAATTATTATTAAATATTAATTTCCATATATTCCTCCCTGAAATAATACTATCCTTGAAGTCCACTGGCTTGTCTATCCATATTTTCTATTACAACATCATGAATATCTCCCTTTGAGGCACAGTATTCAAGAACCTTCCATGGAGTATTAGTGTGGAAGTGAATTTTAATTAAACTTTCATCTCCAACAGCAAGTAAGCAATCTCCTTTAATATTTTCTGTTATGTAGTTATTTATTTCATCTTCGCAAAGATCAGTACCTTCAATTAATAATTGTGTATCAAATTTATACTCTAACATATTCATACTCCTTTTTCTAATTTATTTTCTTATCTAATAGATTATTAAACTAATAATTATATTATACACTAGTAATATATGGTTCTAAACATTTTAATATTAAAAATAAAACTACCACCTTCTTTCATTGAAAGTGCTAGTTTTATTTTTAATATATTAATATCTAATAAGACATTTTATTTTTCTTGTTATTTTCCATAACAAGGTAAATCATAATAAGCACTACTGAAATTGATAAAGCCACAAGTAAATCTATAAATATTTTTGAATTACTTCCATTATTTAAAATCTGGTTAAATGCAGAATTTACCCAAGTTAGAGGTAGTATTAATGAAAAATTTTGTACCATTTGTGGCATAAAATTAGTTGGAACAAATCCTCCACTTAACAAGCACATAGGTGTAACTATCATGGATAACAATGTGTAATACATACTTGAACTATTTGACATACTAAGTACTATTAAGGCTATGGCTATTCCTACAAATGAGATTACAAAGGACAATAAAATCATATAGAACAAATTAATATTAAAATCTGGATTGAAAAAATAAAATGATGCAACTAATGTAATACTTTGAAGTAAAAGCAAAATAAAACATCCTAATATATGACCTAATCCATATTCAATCTTACTCACCTTTGAAACTAAAATTCTTTTATCAATTTTTAATTCTTTTTCTTTTAATAAAGGATTTATTCCTCTTCCTGCTATGAACAAAAATGCCATTGTAAATAAACCAAACATGGTCATATAAGAAACTACTTCTTGTATGTTTGTATTTTCGTATACAAATTTATATTTTTCATTTTCATATTTTTTATAAAGATTATTGTACTCTTCTATATCATTCCCAAAAGTCCATATTTGACTAAGACTTGTATTTAAAACACTTAGTACATATTCTTTAGAGCTATCATTTTCACTGCTTATTACTTCTATGATATCTTTTTCATTATTCTTTATATCTTTATATATATTTTTACTGTTTATTATAACTCCCACCGATACATTTTCATTTTCAAAGGTCTTTTTTACATCTTCTTTAGTGTTAACATAAAATACCTTAGAAAACTTTTCTTTAGGCAAAATTTTATTTACAATTTCACTTTTGTCTTTAGAATAAACTACTATATTAAAGGAATCGTTCATAATATCTTCACTGCTATCAGCTCTGTTCATTATTACATTTACAAATAAATTTATGGCTATGGGAAAAACCAGTATTAATAAAAACCATCCCTTCATTACGGACTTTAAATTATGTTTTAGTATTACTAAAATATTTTTCATCTTATCTCACCACTTTTCTTTTTAATAATATTATAGAAATAATCATTATAATTAATGATGCAGTTAAAGTTATTACTACAGTCATAAGTAAATTTTCACTTCTATTATAAGCTACAAGATTATTTAATTCCTTACTTATCCATAAAAAAGGATTTAATTTTACTAAAGATATTTTATCCAAACTATCATTCATATGTGGCATAAGTTGCCCTGATGCCAAAGTAAGTGCTGTGACTATAAAGGAACAAATATTGTCTCCACTTGTTTTTTTCTTACTTAGAGCCGTGGTAAAAATACCTACACAAACAGCAAATAAACTAAGTAATCCTATTATAAATAATATTGGTAAAATATTATTTATGTTTACATTAACTCCGTAAAATAAAGTTGAAGCTCCTAACATTACTAATCCTTGTAAAAATATAAGGAAGAACGATCCTACTAATTCTAAAGATAAAAGTGATAAAACTTTTGCAGGAGATGTTTTCACCCTATTTCCTAACTTCTCTTTAATATAAAATGTATTTTTAAAAGCATGAATACTGCCTACTAAAATGGCCATTTCTAACATTACTAAAGCAAAATACTCACCATATTCCATATTATTTAAGATTGATTTTGATTTTTTACTTACATTATATTTTTCATTTTTTATCATATTTGTTACATTTATTGGTGTGTAATTTTCTTTATTTAAAGATTCATATACAGATATGGAATTGAAAAACTCTTCAGTAAGTTTTTTTATGGATTCTTGCCCCACACTAATGTCACTACTTCCACCCAAGTTAATCTTTTTATTTTTCTCATCAATATTTACTACTAAGTCATTATCTTTTGACAAATTACTTTTATCAAATTCATTTTCACTGTAAATTTTATAATCTATGTCTATTTTACTATTATCATCATCAAATTTTTCTAAAGCATCACAATAAGAGTTTATAATTGTACTTTGAGTGTTGCCAATAATAGCTAAGTTAATATCTTCTTTTCCACCTTCAAAGGAGAATATTATGGAAAATACATAAGGAAGTAAAAGAGCTAAAAATATATTTGATAACACTGCGTTTTTATCTCTAAGTCCTCTTTTTATGGAGGATAATATTATATTCATAAATACCTTCCCCCTTAATCCCTAAGTTTTCTTCCTGTTAGGTTTAAAAATACATCTTCTAAAGTTAGCATTTGACTTTTTATATCTAGAATTTTAATGTCCTTACTACTTAAATATAACAAAAGTTCATTTAAACCATTAATTTCTCTATCAATGCTTACAATTACTTTGTTGTCTTTAAATTCAACACTATCTATACCTTTTATATTATTAAAATCTTTTTCATTTATAGAAGTAATATCATTTACTGTAACTTCAAATTTATTTTTATTAGTGATTAAATTTTTTAAACTTTCTTTACTTCCTTCTGCTATTACTCTCCCCTTATCAATAATTGCAATATTATTGCAAAGTGCTTCGACTTCTTCCATATAATGTGTTGTATAAATTACAGTGCATCCATTTTTATTCAGAGTTTTAATAGACTTCATAATATGATTTCTCGACTGTGGATCTATTCCAACTGTAGGTTCATCAAGAATTAATAATTCAGGATTATGAACTATACCACAAGCTATGTTTAATCTTCTTTTCATACCTCCAGAAAAAGTTTTACTTAATTTTTTACTTTCTTCCAATCCTACAAACTGTAATGCACTTAATGATTTTTCTTTTAAATCTTTTCCTTTTAACCCATATAAACTACCAAAAAACATTACATTTTCTAAAGCTGTCATATCTTCAAATATGGCCAAGTCCTGAGGTACTATCCCCAACTTACCTCTCATATTTGCGTCATTTTTTTTTACTTCTTCATTACATATTTTTATACTCCCTTTGTCCTTTTCAAGTAAGGTTGTCAGTATATTAATAGTTGTACTTTTTCCAGCTCCATTTGGTCCAAGTAAACCAAATATTTCACCCTTTTCTATAGAAAGATTTAAGTTTTCTAGGGCATTAATTTCGCCAAAACTTTTGTATAAACCATTTATCTCCACATACTTCATTTCATCACCCCTCATATTATTTTTCTTTATGCTTTAATTATATTAAAATTAATGAATAATCTTAAGTACACATGGTCACAACTTTAACATGACTAAAGTCATAAATAATATTTATATAAGACAGAATCACTATAAAACATATATTTTAATATGGAAAAAGCTGACATGTAATAATTGTCAGCTTTATTATTTTCCATTTAAATATGTAATAGCTATTTGAGTTCTATGTTTTAAGTCCATTTTAGATAAAATAGAAGTTATATGATTTTTTACAGTACCTTCTGATAAAAAAATATTACCAGCTATTTCCTTATTGGACAAACCTTTAGCAATAAGCTTAACTATTTCTTTTTCTCTTTCACTTAAATCATATTCTTCTAATATATTATCTTTATTATTTTCATCCCTATTATCATTATTAATCACAAGTTTAGATACAATATTAGATTCAAAAACTCCGTTGCCCATACTTACTGATTTTATTCCACTTATTATTTTATCTGGTTTGCTACTTTTTAATAAATAACCATTACTATTATGTTTTATGGCTGATGAGATTAAATTTTCTTCATCAAAAGTTGTAAGTATAAGAACTTTCACATCTATCTTTCGTCTTCTTATTTCAGACAATACTTCTTCCCCACTCATTACTGGCATTCTCATATCAAGCAAAATCATATCAACTTTATTTTTGCTTAAGAAATCAATACATTCTTTCCCATTTTCTAAAGTTGCCACAACTTCTATTTCTTCATCTATTCCAATAATTATTTTTAAACTTTCTCTTATTAAAATATCATCATCCACAATAATCAAACGTATCATATTCTCACCTCTTAAGTATAATTAAATTTGAAAAACCATCTTCATTATTGAAGTAAACATCTCCACCTAAATTTACAATTCTTTCTTCAATACCAAGAAGCCCCATGCCTTTTTTTATTATTCCTTGGTAATTACCATTATCTTTTATATGAACTCTAATAATTTTATTGAAAACACTAATATGTACATTAATTGAGTCTCCATTACAGTACTTAATACTATTAGTAAAAATTTCTGACATACATTCTAAAATATTCTTCCAATATATTAAGTTGATTTCATTTAAATCCCCTTCTAGTTTCAAATCTGTTTTAATATTTGATTTATTAGAAAAATCATCCATCATAACTTTTAAATTATTAATATTTAACTCCTCTACATTGGGCTTAATCTTTTTTAAAGTATATCTAATATCATCCATACCTTCTCTTAAGTTTTCTATTATGTTATCTAAAATAATAAATCCTTTTTCTTTGTCACTTTTTATAATAATTTTAAGAGCCTCCAACTGCATAATACTTCCCGCTAAAGTATGACCAATTTTATCATGAAGTTTTTGAGAAATATTATTTCTTTCTTCAATTTTTACAGACTGTATACTATTATAATTGATTTTACTTTCTTCTTTTCGTGTCTCTTCTAAATGAAAGTTTTTATCCTTTAAATCATAATTGTATTTCTCCAGTTTATGTATTTTTTTTTCAGATTTTATAATATTATATATAAAAATACATGCAACAAAACCTAAAAATATATTAGTATAGCTAAGATTAATCTTAATTGAACCTAAAAAATATAAAATTATAAGTGAATATAAATAAATTACATCATGCTTTTTCACTAAAATATATTCAACACTTAAGATTGACAAAATCATAAAACATGGATTATAAAAAAAAGTAACTATTAACATAAATATAATATTTATAAGTAGTAAATTGTCCTTTTTTATTTTAATTATATATAACATATACAATGATAAGCTAATGCAAATTAAAATAGCCACTATTGGATAGCCAATTTTATTAAACAACACATGATTTTCTAAACCATATATAAATATGTTTACACTAATTATCAGGTTTAATATTATTTTATATATCATCTTTTCTCTCCTATGAAAAATAATAACCACCCTCAAAAGCATGAAGGTGGCCGTAAAATTAATTATTTCATAAATATTTTATACTATCATAAAATAATCTTTAAAAATGCTATCTTTTATATTTATTTAATTGCTTTTGCCGTAAATTTAGCCATGTGTCTGTTAATATAATCATCAATGTCATCTTTATCACTATCAAATTCCCATTGATCTTCTAACACTCTTATACTTCTATATGTTAGTCCCACATCGCCTTTTAATTTAAAATCTATTAAATCATATAGCCAACATTCACGAGCATTTTCTTCCCAAAGATTATTAGTCTTTATATATTCGTCTAATATTAATTTGTATCTTAATAAAGTGAAACGGTCTATTGTTATATTATTTATTCCCACATTAAATTTACTTCCCCTTGTCATATGCTACCCCCTAAGATATATTTTCAATTAAATTATAGCATAGGTGAGTACATTTTGGGATTATTTGTCAGTATAAACAATTTTTCCTTCACTAATTGTGTATTTAACTTTTCCCAATAGTTTTTCACCTATAAAAGGAGAGTTACTTGATTTGGAATCAAAATCTTTTACTATCCATTCTTCATTTGGATTAAATATCAAAATATCTGCAATAGCTCCTTCTTTAATATATCCTCTGTCTAAATTATAAAGTTTTGCAGGGTTTATAGTCATTTTTTCTAATAAGCTCATTAAGCTTAAATGATTCTCTTTTACTAAAGATGTTATGCCTAGTGCTAAAGATGTCTCCAAACCTATGATACCACTTGGACAAGCAGCAAATGCACGATTTTTTTCTTCTATATTATGTGGTGCGTGATCTGTTGCTATTATTTCTATTGTATTATCTTTTAATCCTTCAATTATTGTTTGCTTATCTTTATCTGTTCTAAGTGGCGGATTCATCTTTGCTAATGATCCATATTTTAGTACATCTTCTTCCGTTAAAGTAAAGTGGTGAGGCGCTGCTTCTGCATAAACCTTTGCCCCTAGTGATTTTGCAAACCTTACTGTTTCTACAGCTACCCCTGAGCTTATATGTTGTATACTTACTTTTGCTCCTGTTTCTAAGGCAATCATACAGTCTCTAGCTACCATAGCATCTTCTGCACAAGTTTTTGCTCCACCTTTAAGACCTAATTTTTTAGCTATTTCACTATCATTTACACCAGCAGTGTCTATAAAATTAGAATCTTCTTCATGAAGGCTTATTGGCACATCAAGTTCCTTAGCTTTTTTCATTGCTTCATATAAAATATCTGTATCCATTATTGCTATACCATCATCACTAAATCCTACTGCACCATTTTTTAATAGTTCTTCAAAGTTAGTTAACTCTTTTCCTCTAAAACTTTTTGTTATGCTACCAACTTGAAGTACATTAATACAAGCTTCTTTTGCTTTTTCATTTATATAATTTAAAGTTTGTACATTATCAACTACAGGTTTTGTGTTTGCCATACAAACAACAGTTGTAAATCCACCTCTTGCTGCAGATTTTGCCCCAGTTAATATATCTTCCTTATATGTGAAGCCTGGATCTCTAAAGTGCACATGGACATCAATTAGCCCTGGAGAAACTACACATCCTTTTGCATCTATTATTTCTTTAAATTTTTCATTAACTTCTATTTTTCCAATTTCTTTTATTTTTCCATCTTTAATAGCTATATCTAATACTTCATTTTTTTTACTTAATGGATCAATTAATCTCCCATTTTTTATTAAAATCATAAATATCTCCTTTGTAATATCTATTTATATATAAATTATAAATATTGTACCATTTTTTATAAAAAATAAAAAATAATTTTATTGGTACATACATAAAATTATTTTTATTTAATATTATTCAGTTTTTACTATAATAAGTACTTAAATTAAAATTTAAAAATATTTATATTTTAAATTTTATAATTTAATGAAATTTTTAGAATTAATATAAAATTTTACTTTTTGAAATTTTTTGTCGAAAAATAGTTTACAAATTAATTATTTTAATGTAAAATGTTTTTTATATGCAAAAGGAAATCTTTCATCAATTGAGGAAAGGCTTATCCTTGAAAATTTAATTCCTTTCACAATTCTAAGAGGAATTAGCAATAATTTTAGGAGGAAATCGATATGATTCAAATTTTAACAGGTACTGCTTTATTATTAGTAGTATTAGCACTATTTACTTTATTTAGTTACAAAGCTCCACAAGGTATGAAAGCAATGGGTGGACTTGCAAACGCTGCAGTTGCATCATTCTTAGTTGAAGCTTTCCACTTCTCATTCTTTGGTGAAGTTTTAGGAATGAAATTCCTTGAAAATGTTGGTGCAGCAAACGGTTCATTAGGTGGTGTTGCAGCTGCAACTTTAGTACCATTAGCTCTTGGAGTTTCTCCAGTGTATGCTGTAATGGTTGGTCTTACATGTTTAAACTTTAAAATATTACCTGGATTTATAGCTGGTTATTTAATATCATTTGTAATCAAAAAATTAGAAGAAAAAGTTCCTGCTGGACTTGATCTAATAGTTATAATATTAGTTGCTGCACCACTTGCTTTCGGTATAGGACAATTTACTAGCCCAATTGTAAACGGTGTTCTTGAAACTGTTGGTACAGTATTAACTCAAGCATCATCTGCATCTCCAATATTAATGGGTATAATACTTGGTGGTTTAATAACAGTTGTTGCTACTGCTCCACTTAGCTCAATGGCTTTAACAGCTATGATAGGTTTAACTGGTGCTCCAATGGCAATAGGTGCATTATCAGTATTTGGTTCTTCTTTCATGAACTTTGTATTCTTCTCAAAAATGAAGTTCGGTTCTAAGAAAGATAATATATCAGTTGCTATAGAGCCATTAACTCAAGCTGACTTAATATCTGCTAACCCAATACCAGTATATGTTACTAACTTTATAGGTGGTGCAATGTCTGGTGTAATAATAGCTATGATGGGACTTGTAAACAACTCTCCTGGAACTGCTACTCCAATAGCTGGTTTCGCAGTAATGTTTGCTTATAACTCACCAATGCAAGTTTTAATAGCTGCTGCTGGTTGTATTGTAGTATCTGTAGCTGCTGGTTTCATAGGATATGCTATGTTTAAAAACTATAAAATAACTACTGCTGATGTAGTTCGTGGAACTAACTCAGATAATATAGCTGCTTAATATATTTAAGCTTAGATATTTAAATAGCAAATTAAAAAGCTTCAAGGTTTAATATAAATTATTCCTTTAAGCTTTTTTTTTATTCAAATAATCTATTTCCATATTTTAATTCACAAATTTTCCTTTCTTAATTATCTATAAATTTTGTTTTGTATCATATAATTCTTCTCTTCTTTTTGTAGATTTTATAAATAATTCTTCTAATCCTTTTTTGTCTTCACTTTCAATACATTTTTTTATTTTATTAACCTCATCTTCAAAACTATTTATAACAGTAAGTAAGTTTTCTTTATTTCCTAAAAACAACAAACTCCACAGTTTTTCATTCATATTTGCAATTCTAGTTAAATCTCTATAGCTATCACCAATAAATTCGCCTGTATTTCTATTTTCCAAATCGCTATTTATCAAGGCTACCGCAAGAACATGTGGCAATTGACTTGTAAATGCTATCATTTCATCATGAAACTTAGGAGTTGTTCTTTTAATATGTTTAAATCCCATTTCATAAGCTAGTTTTTCTACTAGATTTAAATTCTCTTCTTTATTTTTTTCATTTTCAATTATTAAAAAGTTTGCACCTTCAAATACCTTATTTGTTGCATAATCTATGCCTTGTTTTTCTCTTCCAGCCATGGGATGAGCAAATACAAAATCAACATTTTCTGGCAAGATTTCAATTATGTCATGTATAAACAACTCTTTTATTCCTGTCACATCTGTAATTAGAGCATTTTTCTTAAATTTATCTTTATTTTTAATAATAAAATCTTTTACTAAATTAGGATATATAGCTAGAACTATTAAGTCTACCTTAGAAATTATTTTATCTTCATTTTCAAATCCTTCTCTTATAATACCTAGTTTTTTTGCTTTATCTAAAGTGTCTGTATTTTTATCTACTCCATAAACTTCTTTATATCCTGCTTCTTTTAGCGCCATGGCATATCCTCCACCAATTACGCCAAGTCCTACGATTAATATTTTCATAAAACACCTCTTAAATTTCTTTCTTTTTATAACATCCTAATAATTTAAAATACTTACTTTTTTCTTCAATTATATTTATGGCATTTTTTACATTTTCATTGTTAATATTGCCTTCAAAATCAACATATAGAACATATTCCCACAGTTTGCTTTTGCTTGGTCTAGATTCTATTTTCACCATGTTGATTTGGTTTTCTGCAAAATGTCTAAGTAAATTGTACAAGGTCCCTGCTTTATTATCTAAAGAAAATGTCACAGTCATTTTATTACAATCATTACTTAATTCTAGTCTTTTACTAATTATTACAAACTTTGTATTATTGCTTTCATCGTCATTTATTTCTTTTTCTATTATATCTAATCCATAAATTTTTGCTGCTCTTTCACTGGCAATAGCTGCTTTGCTTTTATCATTTAAGTGTGAAACATGTTTTGCACTTATGGCCGTGTTATAAAAATATATTAATTTTAAATTTTCATTATTTTTTAAAAAGATTTTGCTTTGTTCAAAACCTTGAGGGTGAGAATAAACTTCCTCAATGTCATCCAATTTGGAACCTTTTATTCCCACCAAATTTTGTTTTATTTTTATACACTCTTCTCCCACAATGTAAAATCCATATTTTGATAATAAATCATATACAGCAGTTATTGCTCCAGTACATGAATTTTCAAAGGGTAATATACCATAATCTATTTCATCTTTTTTTAAAGCAATAAATACATCTTCAAATTTTTCATAACTTACTTCCTTTTGATTTTCTCCAAAGAACTCAATCATTGCTTCTTCACTGAAAGATCCTTTTACTCCTTGGTATCCTATCTTTATATTACTTTTATTTTTGATTAGAGTTTCTTTTGTATAGTCATATAAATCCACTATTATTCCCCCTATTTTAACTATTTTTAATAAGATCTAAAATTCCAATGGCACTAACTCCTTCTATAACAGGTAGGGCTCTTTGCACAATACAAGGATCATGTCTTCCTTCAATTTTCAAAGTAGTTTCTTCCATGGTACATATAGTCACACTACATTGTTCTTTATATATGGAAGGAGTTGGTTTTATTGCCACCCTAAATATTATGGGCATACCATTTGTTATTCCACCACTTATTCCACCATTATTATTAGTTTTTGTTTTTATTTTTTTTTCATCTAAATAATACTCATCATTAGCTTTTGAACCTTTAATTTTTGTTATATCAAAACCTCTTCCAAATTCAATTCCTTTTACAGCTGGAACTGAGAACATCAAGTGAGATAGAGTTGATTCAACAGAGTCAAAAAATGGACTTCCTACGCCTGCTTTTACTCCTAAAATCATACATTCTATAACTCCACCCACTGAGTCACCTTCTTTTCTAGCATTTAGAATTTCATTTTTCATTTTGTCTTCTAAATTTTTATTTATTAAAGGAAATTCTTCATATTTTAAAGAGCTTATTAATTCTTTATCTAAATCACAGTCTAAAAAACTTTTATCTTTTATATCTCCTATTGATTGAACGTGAGCAACAATTTCAATTTTTTCTTCTCTTAATACTTGCTTACAAATTGCTCCTGCAAATACCAACGGTGCTGTTATTCTTCCAGAAAAATGACCGCCTCCTCTATAATCATTAAATCCATTATATTTTACAAAACCTGGATAATCTCCATGGCCAGGTCTCATCACATTCTTAATCTTAGAATAATCCTTTGATTTATTATCTTTATTTCTAATAATTGCACAAAGAGGAGTTCCTGTAGTTTTTCCCTGAAAATATCCACTTAATATTTCAGGCTCATCATCTTCTTTTCTTGATGTGGAAAGATTATTATTACCAGGAGCTCTTCTTTTCATTTCCCTCATGATTTCTTTCATGTCTAAAGTAAATCCAGGAGGTAAATTATCCATATTAATTCCAATAGCACTTCCATGAGATTCTCCAAAAATAGAAATCTTTATATTATTGCCCCACATTCCACTCAACACTTATCCCTCCTATTTTTTCAAAATCTTCAAAAAACTTCGGATATGATTTTGACACACAATCATAGTCCTTTATCACTATAGGTTTATTGCATCTACTTGATACTATTGCTAATGTCATGGCTATTCTGTGATCCTTATGACTCCAAACTTCCACATTACCTTCCAATTCATCTACACCCTCAACTATTATACTGTCTTCTTTTTCAATAATATTTGCACCAAGTTTGTTAAGTTCACTGGTTATGGCAGAAAGTCTATCACATTCTTTTATTCTAAGTCTTCCAACATTTGTTATTTCAGTTCTTCCCTTTGCCAAAGCTGCCACTGAAGTAAGAACAGGTATTATATCTGGGCACTGGCTTCCATCAATATAAGTTGATTTTAATTTTTTTCTTCTTTTACCTTCAATCTCATTTCCTTTTACCATAATATCCACATTCATTTTTTTCAAAATATCAATAACTTCTTTATCTCCTTGAAGAGAGTCAATATTAAGATCCTTACATAAAATCTCATTTCCTATGGCATCAGCACATAAGAAAAATGCTCCTTGCGAATAATCACCTTCCACTCTATAATTACATGCTTCATATTTTTGATTTCCCTTAATTATAAATTCTTTGTGATTTTTATTAATTATTTCTATTCCAAAGTCTTTTATTACTTTTAAAGTTAAATCAACATATGACTTTGACTCCAAATCAGTTGTAATAATTATTTTTGAATCTTCTTTTAGCAATGGTAGTGCAAATAATAAACCACTGATAAACTGTGAGCTTACATTTCCCTCCACTTCAAAAGTTCCACCTTTTAATACTCCTTCTACTTCCAAATTTAGAATATCTTTTTCAAAAGAGTATTTTATATTTTGTTTATCAAAAATGTTGTAGTATGTGGTAAGTGGTCTTTTTCCTAAATTTCCTTTTCCAATAAATCTACTAGATCCCCCAAATAACAAAGATATGGGAACTAAAAATCTTAAAGTAGATCCTGATTCATTACAATCTATCACTTTATTTTTCTTTGTATCCTGTATATCTTTGTAGACTCCAACTACCTCCACATAATCTTCATGTTTTGTGATTATTGCACCTAAAGACTTCATAGCCTCTATTGTTGCAATAATATCATCTGAATAATCTATATTATCAACCCTACATAATTTATCACTTAAAGCTGCACAAATAATTGCTCTATGTGCCATACTCTTTGAAGGAGGTATTTTTAGTTCTCCCTTTAACTTCGATGGATAAATTTTTAAATCTCCCATTTTTACCCCCCTTTCTTTAATTTAAGATAAAACTTATATTTCTCTTCCCACTGCACCTGCAATTATTTTAAGTTCATCCATTAAATCTGCAAATACTTCTGGTTTTATAGATTGTGCACCATCACACAATGCATTTTTAGGATCGTTGTGAACTTCTATAATAAGGCCATCGGCACCTACAGCTATGGCTGCTTTTGAAAGAGATTCTACCATCCACCATTTTCCTGTGGCATGAC
Source organism: Terrisporobacter vanillatitrophus (assembly GCF_051148895.1). GTDB lineage: Bacteria > Bacillota > Clostridia > Peptostreptococcales > Peptostreptococcaceae > Terrisporobacter > Terrisporobacter vanillatitrophus. The sequence goes on along the minus strand of NZ_CP154625.1, from coordinate 1,697,590 downwards.
TTGGGTCTACTACTACTGGAAGATGACTTAATTTTTTAATTGCTGGAATCATACTTAAATCCAGTGTATTTCTTGTGTAAGTTTCAAAAGTTCTTATTCCTCTTTCACAAAGAATAACATTTTCATTTCCTCCAGCCATAACGTATTCCGCACTCATTAATAACTCTTCAATTGTTGCTGATAAACCTCTTTTTAATAAAATTGGTTTATTTATTTTTCCCAACTCTTTTAGTAAATCAAAGTTTTGCATATTTCTAGCACCTACTTGAATTATGTCTGCACATTCTACGAATTTTGGTATATCACAAGGAGACATAATTTCTGTTACTATGGGAAGTCCAGTTTCTTTTTTTGCTTTGTTTAACAAGTCAAGTCCTTCGTATTTTAATCCTTGGAAACTGTATGGTGATGTTCTAGGTTTGAACGCTCCACCTCTTAAAAACCCTCCACCGTATTTTTTAACTTCTTTAGCAACTAATTTTATTTGTTCTTCACTTTCCACTGAACAAGGACCTGCTATCATAGCAATTTTATTTCCACCAATTTTTTGACCACAAACATCTACCACTGTATTTTCTGGGTGGAACATTCTATTTGCTTTTTTAAAAGGTTCTTGCACCTTCATAACCTTTTGTACACATTCATGAGATTCAATAAACCATGGATCTATATTTCTAGTTTCTCCAACTAATCCAAGTATGGTACATTCTGTTCCCTTACTTTTATCCACTGATACATTTAAACTTTCCAGTTCTTTTATTATGATTTTTATCTCCTCTTCACTAGTGCCTGGTTTTAAAATCACTACCATTTTTACTTCCTCCTTAATTTTTTGTAATAAAAAAGAGAACTCGCAATGAGTTCTCTGGAATAAACAAATTTAAAATACACTTGGTCATTCATGTTTATAGATATATTAACACCTATAATAACTCATTAGAAAAGATTTTATATTTTTTTCTGCAAAAGAAGTAGCCAGCGCTAAAATAAAAGCCCCAGAACATAAAATAGTAAAAGTTATAAAATTTTGCAGTTAAATTCTTTTCTAATTTTTCCATGATTTTTTCCCTTCCTAAATTTTAATTTAAAACATTAAATTTATTTTATTAGTTTTTATTAATGATATGCATTTCTTTTCATATTGTCAATCATTTTATTAAAATATTTTTTTATTATAATATCCACTATATAAAAAAATATGCTTCTCCTCACAACAAATAGTTAGTTAAACTACTCATCATAAGAAAAGCATATTTTAATTTGTTGCTAATTTATTTATAGGAAATCTTATCCAAAGTATCTTTCTAATAATCCTAAGAATGCTTTACCATGTCTCGCTTCATCTTTACACATTTCATGAACTGTATCATGTATAGCATCTAAGTCTAATTCTTTAGCTCTCTTAGCTAATTTTAATTTTCCCTCAGTTGCACCATACTCAGCATCAACTCTAACTCTTAAGTTTTCTTTAGTATCAGCAACTACTACTTCACCTAATAACTCAGCAAATTTAGCAGCATGTTCTGCTTCTTCAAAAGCTATTCTTTTGTAAGCTTCAGCTACTTCTGGATATCCTTCTCTATCAGCTTGTCTACTCATTGCTAAGTACATACCAACTTCTGTACATTCTCCAGTGAAGTTAGCTCTAAGTCCTTCTATTATTTCTTCGTCAACTCCTTGAGCTACACCTATTCTGTGTTCGTCAGCCCAATTCATTTCACCTTTCATTTCTTCGAATTTTTCAGATCCTACTTTACATACTGGACATACTTCTGGTGCAGTTTCTCCTTCATAAATATATCCACATACTGTACATACAAATTTTTTCATAGTATCATACCCTCCCAATAAATATTATCTTTTTTACTTATAAGTAATAGATACCCCATGATTTTTTACTTAAACAAATTCTACAAATTTTTTAAAGATATTTTTGATTTTGATATATTCAATCATGGTTATAGATAATTTTACCATTTTCCACAATTAAAATCCAGTATATAGTTATTATTTTATTACAAATCATACCCTAACATTGAAACTATTTTTTCAACTTCTTCTTTATTTTCTTCATTTCCCTTTTCTCCTAAATGAACACATCTACTTGGTTTAAAACTTCCATTTATTAATTTTGTAGAAAAGGCAAGGCATGTGGCAACTCCACATTTACCACAATTTATTTTAGGCAAAAATTCATATACATCAATAGGACTTGGAAGTCTTCTCATCTCTTCATTTGGAGTAATTTCTTCTGCTTTCTCAGCGCAATCATTTATAATATTTTTTATGTAATCTAAAGTTTCAAAGGCATCAGTTTCATTTAATAATTTTGAAACTGCAACCTCTTCTTTGTACATAATAATTATCTTTGGTCCATGATTAAAAGTTAATGTTCCTGCCTTTTTGTTATAAATTGCAGTTTTTAAATATGTATTTAAATAAGGGAACAAATCTTCAATATTTCGTGAAAAACTTCCTTTAATTCTTATTCTGTTGGAATCTGTCGTACAAGGTTGAATAAACTTTAAATCTAAATTTTCTATGTACATTTATTTTCTCCTTTTACAAATTATTTAGTGCATAAGCTAATTTATCTAATTCTTCTTTTTCATTAAAATAACCCATACTAACTCTCACTGTTCCTCTTTCTTTAGTGCCAATTATTTCATGAGCACAAGGAGCACAATGAAGACCTGCTCTTACCATAATATTATATTTATCATCAAGTATATGAGCCACGTCTTCAGCTCTTTTATTTTTTATATTAAAAGATATTACTGGTGTAATTTTTTCACTATCCTTTGGTCCGTAAATTTCTATATCTTTAACTTTAGATAAAATATTCAAAGCATATTCAGTTAAGGCTTTCTCCTTTTTATGAATATTTTCTATTTTTTCTTTTAATAGAAATTTAACAGCAGATCTTAAACCGCAAATACCACTTACATTAAGAGTCCCCGTTTCCAATTTATTTGGATAATAGTCCACTTGATATTCATAAGCTGAGTCTCCACCAGTTCCTCCACTTTTTATAGAATCTATATTATAATCACAATTTAGAACAATACCTCCAGTACCCATGGGACCTAGTAAGCTTTTGTGACCAGTAAAAGTAAGTATATCTATATTATCTTTTTGAACATCTACTTCATAAGCTCCACAAAGTTGTGCTCCATCTACCACAAAAGGAATTTTGTTTTTTCTGGCAATTTCTCCAATCTCTTTAATAGGTTGTATAGTGCCAATAACATTTGAAGCAGCAGTAAATATAATAAGTTTTGTATTTTCTTTTATTAATTTTTCCACATCATTTACTTCAGTTATGCCATGTTTATCACATTTTACTTTACTTATCTCTATATTTTTTTCTTTTTCTAAAGTTTTCAAAGTTCTCCATACTGCATTATGTTCCAAGGAGCTTGTTATTACATGATCATTCTCTTTTATCATCCCCCTAAGAACCATATTTATGGACTCCGTTACATTTGATGTAAATATAACATTTTTAGGATTATCAAAATTAAATAATTCACCAATAAGTTTCCTACATTCGTATATTATAAAGTCTGATTCCATTGCTTTTTTATATGCTCCTCTACCAGAACTTGTACCGTTATTAGTCATAAAATCATATACTGCCTCACTTACTTCTTTTGGTTTTGGAAAAGATGTTGCCCCATTATCTAAATATATTTCCACATTAATTCCTCCCAGATACATTTCCACAATATTACATCTTATATAAATAATAGCATATTTATAGGCACGAAATATGCTATATACTCCTTAATTTCATTAATATTTTACTTTTTTAAAATTATATAAAGTCAACAGTAGAATAATATTTTTTTTTCTGATAAAATACTAAAGACATTATTTTTAGAGGGTGATTATATAAATGAAAAATAAAGGTATATTTATAGCAATAGAAGGCCCTATTGGTGCAGGTAAAACTACTTTAGCAAATTTACTTAACAACCATTTAGGCTATACTCTACTTAGAGAGATTGTAGAAGAAAATCCATTTTTATCAAAATTTTATACTGATATTAAGGAATATGCTTTACAAACAGAAGCATTTTTTTTATTCAATAGAGTAAAACAACTTGAAGATGTTAATAAAAATACACTTAGCAAATGTAAGGGAGTTGTAAGCGACTATCATATAGTAAAAAATCTTATTTTTGCAGGTATAACACTTGATAATAATCAGTTCCACAGATACAAGCAAGTTTATAATATATTCGTAAATGATTTGCCACAACCAGATATTTTAATATACTTAAATTCAAATACTGATGTATTAATGAGAAGAATAGCAAGTAGAGATAGAAGTTTTGAAAGACAAATGGACAGAAATTATATTGATAATCTTCGTAATGAGTACAAATATTATTTTAATCCACTTTCTATTAAACATAACTTCACTGGTAAAGAACCTATAATCATAGAAATTGATAACTCTAATTTAGACTTCTTAAATAACCAGTCAGACAGAAAATACATTATAGATAAAGTTGAAAAAGCTATATCATCTTTAGGAGGAAATTTAGAATGTTCAAATTAGAAAATAAAAGTGACAAATGTGCAAACAGAGATTTATTTATAACTGTTGCAGGAAATGTGGGCGCAGGAAAATCCACATTAACAAAATTAGTAGGAGAAAAACTTGGATTTGAAAGTCACTTTGAAAAAGTTGACGGAAATCCTTATTTAGAAGATTTCTACAAAGACCAAGACAAATGGGGATTCCATTTACAACTTTACTTCTTAGCTCAAAGATTTAAACAACAAAAAGAGATACGTGCTAACGGACTTAACAATATACAAGATAGAAGTATATACGAAGACGTTGAAATATTTGCTAGAAACTTATTTGACAATGGTAAAATGACTAAGAGAGATTATATAACTTATAGAGATTTATTCAACGATATGGTTCCTCATCTTAGAACTCCAGATTTGATGATTTATCTTGATGGTTCAATAGACACTATAATAAAGAGAATAAACTTAAGATCTCGTGACATGGAAAAAGATGTAGATGTGGCATACTGGACAAACCTTCATAATAGATATGAAAACTGGATAAAAGAATATAATTATTCTCCAGTATTATATGTAAATATTAATGAGGTTGACTTAATAAACAAACCAGAACATTTAGATATGTTATGTAACAAAATTAAAGAAATTTTAAATATATAATTTTTTATAAAAAGGGGATCGCTTTAAGCAGTGATCCCCTTTTCAAATCTATTCTACCTTAGATTCCATCATATTTTTTGTAGGTTTTTCCACAGATTTTTTCTTAAGAAAAGATAATTTAGTTTCAGCAACAATAATTGACGTAAAAATTATTATACATCCAACTACCATTCTAACAGTTAATACTTCATGGAAAATTATTACAGACATTATTGTTCCAAATACTGCTTCAGTAGATAAAATTATGGCTGATCTTGTTTGATCCACTTTTGACTGACATATTGTTTGCAATAAGAATCCAATAGCAGTAGAAAATATCCCTAAGTATAATGCTCCCATAAATCCTACTGACGTTGCATTAAAATTAGTTTCTCCCGTTACTATTTGCATAATTAAAGACAATAAAAAAGCTACTACAAACTGTGTAACTGTTAATACGTACGAATTATATTTTTTACTAAATTCTCCTGTAAAGAAAATATGAAACGCAAAACCAATAGCACATATAAATGTTAAGAAGTCCCCAAAATTAATACTTAAATCAGCTTCTAAAGATAATATTGCAATTCCTACAAGTGCCATAAAACTACACATAACACCGACTTTATCAAGCTTTCTTTTGTATAAAATAAAACCTATAAAAGGTACTATTACAACATTTACAGCTGTAATAAAAGCATTTTTTGAAACTGTAGTATAAACAAGACCTAAGGTCTGTGTGGAAAATCCTACAAATGAGAATAATCCAAGTAATGCTCCTGCTATTAAAGATTCTTTTGATATATTTTCCTTGATTTTCTTATAAAATATTATTCCTAGTATTATACTTGCAATAAAGAATCTAAGAGTTAAAGTTTGTACAGTACTAAGTCCTCCATCTAAGGCTAGCTTAGTTCCTATAAATCCACTTCCCCATATGATTGCTATTGTAAATAATCCTATTTCTCCTGAATATTTTTTCATTTAATCCCTCCCTCTTTATGTCTACAATTCTATCATAATCTAGTTAAACTTATTTGTAAATCTATAATTAGTTTATTCACTATTATCTTAAATATATGAATTATAATTAAGTAAAAAATGTGCATATTCAATGAATACACACATTTTTTTATCATCTTATTTAGTTATAGTTACATATAGATTCGACACATAGGCATATCCGCTATTGTATAGAATCTTATACCATCCTGTTTTTGAATCAGTTCCTACTATTTCCACTTTTGTTCCACCATTTAAGTAGCCAACTTTTGCATAACTAGTAGATGGTCCTCTTCTTATATTTACTCCTGATTTTGTTGTTCCTATTTTTAGTTTAGTTATATATAAATTAGATGCATAAGCATATCCATTGTTATATTTTATTTTATACCATCCTGTTTTTGAATCAGTTCCTACTATTTCTACTTTTGTTCCACCATTTAAGTAACCGACTTTTGCATAACTTGTTGATGGCCCACTTCTTACATTAACTCCTGATTTTGTTATTCCTAGTGTTGTTGTTACTGGTGTTGTAGGTATATTTTCTACTCTTACATAACTGTCAGATACATAAGCATAACCATTATTATATTTTATTTTATACCATCCTGTTTTTGAATCAGTTCCTACTATTTCTACTTTTGTTCCACCATTTAAGTAACCGACTTTTGCATAACTTGTTGATGGCCCACTTCTTACATTAACTCCTGATTTTGTTATTCCTAGTGTTGTTGTTACTGGTGTTGTAGGTATATTTTCTACACTTACATAACTGTCAGATACATAAGCATAACCATTATTATATTTTATCTTATACCATCCTGTGTTTGAATCTCTTGCTACTATTTCTACTTTTGTTCCACCATTTAAGTAACCGACTTTTGCATAACTTGTTGATGGCCCACTTCTTACGTTTACTCCTGATTTTGTTGTTCCTGTTTTTATTACACTAAGTTCAGCATCAGTTTGTCCTTTTAATGATGAAGAATATTCTCCATATACAGTCTTACTATCAACCATTTTATATGCTCTTACCTTATAAGTGTAAGATGTATTAGCTTTTAGATTAGAATCTGTATAATAATTATTAGAATTACCTGAAATTATTTTTAATAACTTATATGAACCAGTGCTATTGTCATATTTATAAATTTCATACCCATCTGAATTACTTACTTTTGTCCATGATAATGTTAAAGAATTTGTAGTTTTAGACTTTAAAGTTAAACCTGTAACTTTATCTGGTAAATTATTAACTATTCCAAATGAAGTTGTTATACTTCCAGTATAATCTCCAATACCTGTAATTTTTGCAGTGGCCGTTCCCACAGAAATATTATTAGAATAGCTTATCTGATAATCTTTATCTAATACTAACTGTTTTCCGTTATAACTCACTGTTACACTAGGTTTTATTTCTTCTCCTGTGTATTCTTGTTGGCTAATTGTACCTACAGTGGCATTAGATAGATCTATTGCTTTAGTAGGTTTAGGCAATAAGAAAGTATAGTTCATGTCAAAGTACTTTGGACTAGAAGAAGTACCGATACCTTCTATTGTGCCCTTGTCTGTATATTGCCACATCATATATGGCCTTGGATATGTATTTGTAGATGAATACTGAGCTACCCATAAATAACTTGATGAAAGTAGCTCATCTGAAAAATATCTACTTCCAAAGTCATCATTAGTATATACTCCACCCATATATCCTTGACTTTCAACATAATTTAAAAATTCATATGACATACTTGTAGCTAAACTTTTTGTTACTGTTACACCTTGATTTACTGCATAATCAACACTAGCATATTCGAAGTCAAAAAATACTGGATAAGAAATCTTATCTTTATAAGGAGCAATAGTCTCTATACATTTTTGTGCTTCTATTTTTGCTTTAGCACTGTTAGTAGCATAACTGAACCAGTAAACTCCAACTTCAATACCTGCATCTATAGCACCTCTAATATTTTCATAAAAATATGGGTCAACTGTAGAAGAACCGTAACCAGCTCTTATTATTGCATAATCAACGCCACTTGCTTTAACTTTGTCCCAATCAATTGAATAATTCCACTTACTTACATCAATTCCTAGTTGCACTGGATTTAGAGTAATATAAGTACCTGAAACATATCCATATGTATTATTATAAGATATTTTATACCAACTTCCACTTCTGTCTAAAATCTCCACATTCGTACCGCTTGTTAATGTCCCTATAACTTCATAAGAAGTTGATGGTCCACTTCTAACATTTAATGCACTTGCATTAACTATACCTTCTCCAATAAGGTTTGCTTTAGTAATTGGCTTTACCTCTAGATTTGAAAACTCAAGAGTTGTAGATGATGCATTCTCAGTAATTTGTACAGAATCTGTTTCTTGTGCATTTGTTATAATCATTACATTTTGAGAAACTATTGTAAATGATAATGACAGTGCAAGAAATGATTTTGTGTATTTGTTCATAACTTCCCCCCTTTTGCAAGAAATGTGTCTTACATATTTTTCGATAATATTTCGACGTTTTTATTGTATTTCCAACATATTTTAACTATATAATAAAATTACAAAATAGTAAATAAATTTTTAAATAATACTATTAATTTATAGAAATAATTTTTTCTACAGTACTAAAAACTTATATAATATCCTAAAAGATATACCTAAAAAAGAGCATACTACAGCATGCTCTCATTCTTTCTAATATGTAACAATTAATTTTTTGAGTATTTATATTCAATATATTTTAAAAGTAAAAACTCATTTACCAAAAAAAATTGACTTCCTATAATTATATCCAAGTCGTTGTCTAGCTTTGCTGCTTCATGAGTATAAAATTCAATATTTATATCACTAATTTTAGATAAAGTATTGTTTCCACTTCTACTTATGGAAATAACTTTTAAACCCTTTCTTTTTAGATCTTCGGCAAAATCGTTTACAAGTTTATTTTCACCTGACAAAGAGTATAAAAATATTATGTCATCTTCTTTCATATATTTAGATATAGTTCTTAATTCCTCTTTACCCTCTAGTACATTTACTAGCTTACCTACAGAAAGTAATGTTCTTTTAAGCTCTTTTACAGCATTATTTTGTATTTCCCCTGAACCATAGGCATAAATTCTATTACATGTATCTAATAGCTTACAAACATGAGTAAAATCTCTTTCAACAAGCACATTCATAGTTTTGTTCATATCATCAAAAACTTTTATGTATTCTATTTTATCAAAAACAGGAGTTTTATTATTTTGATTATCTAATTTTAAATAAAATTTTAATTCGCTATAACCATTTAATCCTAACTTTTGCGCAAATCTTAAAATAGTCGTATGAGAAACATTACAACTAGATGCCAGCTCCTGAATAGACATGCTTTCACATTTCTTTTTATTATTTAATATAAAGCTCCATATATGTTTATCGTTATCATTTAAGTTTTTATAGTTATCACAAATTAATGTTTCTAATCGCATATCCATTTATCTATTCCTCTTCTTTTCCATTTTTATATTCAATATATTTTAAGAATAAAATCTCAATAAGTATAAAATAAGATGTAACTGATTCATAACTCATTTCATTTATTGTTTCTAAAAAAGTAACAGATGATATATATAAGTTATAATCACTCATTTGAGATAATGTATTTTCTTTCAATTTAGTAATAGAAAGAATAGGTATATTTCTTACTTGCAGCTGTGAGGCAAAGTCTATAAGAAATTTATTTTCTCCAGATACTGATACAATAATAAATAAATCCTGTGAATTTGCAATATTTAATGAAATATCAGACTCTTGATATCCACTTAAATCATAAAATATTTTCCCCGCAGTCATAAATATACGTTTAAGTTCTTTTTTTATGGATGCTTGCACCATGCCCACACCATAAATGTATATATTTCTTGCTGAGTCAAACTTATCAAAAATCTCTGTACAGTCCTTATTTTTAATACTTTCAATTACCTTATTATAAGTTGCACACACCATTTCTGTTTGACCCATATTTTCTTTTGGTTCTTTATTTTCTAATTTCAAATATAACTTTAACTCGCTATATCCTTTTAAAGACAGTTTCTGCGCAAATCTAAGAATAGTTGTTCTAGATACATTACATTTAAAAGCCAGCTGATCGATGGCTAATTTTTCACATTCTTTTTTATTATTAGATATGTAATTCCAAATATGGAAATCGTTATCGTTAAGTTGATCATAATATTTATTAATTAATTCTTCTAGTTTCATTATTTATCTCCATCTTTCATTCTATGTTACATGAAGTTTTGTTATAGATACAATTATATCTTAGTTGTTAATTTTTTACCATAAGAAATAAGAGTGAAAAGCTATACGAACTTTTCACTCTTATTTTATTAATATATATTATTTATATTCTATCAATATACTTTTTCCTGCCTCTACTAATTTGTTTGTATAATAGTTGGATAGTTCATACCCATTTTGCTCTACAACAACCATCATTGTAACATCTTCTATATTCCAAACATGTGCTCCACATCTTTAGTGTAATTCTGGCCAGTATTCTTTGTTTGCTTCTATTAAATCATCTAGTATTAACTTGGCAACTCTTGCACTTGGAACAGTTTTTGATAATGTTATTGCTTGCCATAATTTATTGTAGTTACCTTCTATCCAAGCTTCAACTGTAAGTTTTTCCACACTTACTTGTTGTTCCATTAATCCTTTTTGGAATTGTGGTATAGCACCTTGGCATATTTTTTCGTATCCGTTTCTTCCTACTATACAAGGTATTTCAACCATTGCAGTTCTATCGAAGTTTTCTATTGCACCTTCGTTTTCAACTATAAGAAGGAATCTTTCATTTGTATTTTCTGCTAATGCACAAGCTAAGTCAACTATATAAGTTGCATGTGCGTCAGCCTCGAACCCTTCAACACCTCTGCTTGTTCCTTTTTCTATTATCTCATTACATATTCCAAATACATGTTTTTCTCTTCCGTCCATAACTTCATTTGCTCTAGTGTACTCTTTGTTTGAGTGTTCTACTACATAGTCTGGATATAAGTAGTATTTTAAATAAGTATTTGGTATTGTACTTGGATCTACTGCGTAAACATCTTTAACTTTTGTGAAAGTTTCTCTCCAGCTTGCATCTACATGTTGGTTAGTATCAGATAATGCATCTGCAAATCCATTTACTGCAACGTGTTCTTTTATTTGTGGCATTAAATCATTTCCATCTTTGTCATATATTTTGTGCCACCATCCAAAGTGGTTTAATCCGTAGTAACCTACTTGCATTTCTTTTCTTGATTTTAATCCACACATATGAGCCATTTTTTCTTCTAAGTCTATTGGCATGTCACATATATTTAATATTTTTGAATCTGGTCTAAGTCTTCTTGTTGCTTCTGCTACTATTGCAGCTGGGTTTGAGTAGTTTAACATCCAAGCATTTGGTGAATATTGTTCCATATAGTCAAGTATTTCTATAACTCCACCTATTGAACGCATTCCATAAGCTATTCCTCCAGGACCGCAAGTTTCTTGTCCTAAAACACCGTATTTTAGTGGTATTTTTTCATCCTTTTCACGCATTGCATATTTACCAACACGTATATGTGCTAATACGAAATCTATATCAGTGAATGCTGCTTCTGGATCTATTGTATAAGCAAATTCTACTTCTGGTGCATTTTCTTTTAAATATATTTCACAGGCTTTCGCTACTGTTTCTTGTCTCTTAGCATCGTTATCATAAAACTTTATTGATCTTATTGGAAATCTATCCATATTTTCTAATAGCATTAATACTATTCCTGGTGTGAAAGTACTTCCTCCACCTGCTACTGTAACTGAATATTTTTTATTGTTCATTTTTATTTCCTCCCCAAAGATTAGTTGTTTTTGTTTATCTTATGATTCAATACTACACTCCCCAAAATATTATTACAATACGTTTTCCTCCTTTAGGGAAAGGGTTTGTTCAAGTGTATTTTGTAACATTTTCTGTGACAATTCACAGGCATTTGCTGTAAGTGAATAAATTAATGAAAAAGCATGACTAAGCTATTATTAAAAGTTAATTTCTATTTGTCAAATTATAGTAATATATAATATATTATGATATAATTCAATCAAGGCAAATCTAGTGAAAACTAGAGACGCAAAGCTAAAGGGGCTAAAACAATAACTCTGTCATGCCAGCCAGTTGCCGTCATTCCAAAAACGGGCATATTACAAACATATATTTAGAGGGAGTGAATGTTATGAAAAAAACTTTAGTAGGTGTAGTAGTTGCATCCTTGCTGCTAACTCCATTTACAGGCACGGTACACGCAAAGGAAAATAATCCGAAAAAAAGCAGTAAATATTCTAAACAAGATAAGGATTCTAATGGAATTCCTGATTGGTGGCAATCAAAATATCATTTAGGCTTTGGAAAAAATTTAGCCTCTAAGGATAATGATAAAGATGGTTTAAATAATCTTGTTGAATATCAATTAGATTTAAATCCAATATCAAAATATTCAGACAAGGATAAAATTACTGATGGTAATGAGGATAATGACAAGGATAACCTAACTAATTTACAAGAATTAAAGTCAAAACTTAATCCTCTTTCTGCTGATAGCGATAAAGATGGCATTAAAGATTCATATGAAGATAATGATACAGATGGATTAAACACACAAGAAGAGTTTATTATTAGTACAAACCCTGTTTCCTATGATTCCGATAAAGACGGTGTTAATGATGGAAATGAAGACAAAGATGTTGATGGTTTAAATAATGAATCAGAATTTCTATTAGGATACAATCCTTTGTCAAGGGATTCAGATAAAGACGGAATAAAGGATGGAAACGAAGATTTAGATAACGATGGAATAGCAAACAAACAAGAAGTAAGAGAAATGGAAATTAAAATAGTAAACAGTGTAGGTAAAAAGCTTTCAATAAAATATGAATCTGCTAAATATAAGAATAAAATTAAATATAAAATAAAAGATGAAATTGGTGTTGGTGATGTAAAATCATTGCTTGATAATTTCATCCTAACTCCAGATATGACAAAAGATGAAATTACTAATGAAATAAAACAATCATTTGGAATTAACGATATTATTAAGTATGAGCTTGAAGTTAAGTTTCAAAATGGTAAAAAAGTAAAGTCAGAATTTGAAAACAAAGATAATGAACAAAAACAAGATGACGACGATGATGATAATGACGACGATGATGATAATGACGATGATCACGATGACGATGATGATCACAATGACGATAATGATAATGACAATGATTAGATAAAAATAAAAGATACCCTTTCTCAGAAAAATGAGAAAAAAATGTATGACTAAGTCATAATTAAAAGCTGATTTCTAAATTTAATAGGAGTCAGTTTTTTTAATGTCAAACTAGTATAATGAGACGTTTGGAAAATATATCTATACTTGAGGAAAGAATAAATTTTCCTACAAATATTTTAAATAAAATAAATCCTATACAAGTAAACATGCTTTTTTCTTGTTCACTGTATAGGATTCATTTTACTTTTTTTCTATTTTACATACTAATTCTAATTGTAGCGAATAGACATATACTTGATAAAGCAATAACAACTAAGCTTCCTGAAACTGTCATTAAAAACTCATTTTTTAGTTTATCTTTAAAAGACTCTTTAATCGTTACATTGTAAACTTTAAGAGTTTTATATAAGATAAATCCAAATAGTATAACATACAGCATGTTTCTTAGTAATAACTCAGCAACAATAAACATAACTAAGTTTGTAACTGCATATCTTACATCATTTGCCTCTATTTTTCTTTGAATAAATATTAATAAATAAGCTATAAATGGATTTATCATAGATACCAAGAATAATATTGTAAGTCTTGGATCTTGTTGTATTACCTGTGGTAGTGATAAACCTATTTGTGCTGAATTCATAGATAAATACATTAAACTCATAAAAGGTGATAATATAAGTAATGCTTTTGCCACATTATAATACTTATTTAAAGAATTCACTTTCTTTTGATCAATTTTTGGTTTATTATCTTTAACTTTGACTTTTTTAGCTTTAGTTTTTTTACTATTGCTCATTACATCTCCTACTTTCGAATTAATATAATTTTGTCATTTTATACATTACTATATACAACTTTATTACAAAGTCTTATTTTGCTCTCTAGCTAATAAATTTTCAAAATCATCTCTAACTTTTGGTACTTTTAGTCCAATTATAACTTGAAGAGATTTCCCGTTAGTAGAGCATCCATGTGCTCCTATTGATTTGAAATATGTGTCACCTTTACATAAGCTTTCATCTTTTACATTAACTCTTAAACGAGTAGCACAGTTTGTTACGTCAACAATATTGTCACAACCACCTAGACCTTCTAATATAGATTCAACAAATACTGATTGATCATCATTACCTTTTGAACTTTTCTTTTCTCTGTATTCTGCTTTTGAACGTAATTTAATGTCTTCTTCATCATCTTCTCTACCTGGAGTTTTAACATCAAATTTTAATATTAAAGTTTTGAATACTACAAACCATATTCCTGTAAAGGCTAAACCTATACCTAGCATTAATAAGTATTCTCTCCAGTGACTTGACATTAATGGTATCCAGTTAAATGATGACATTTCTATTACTCCACCAGAGTGAATTCCAACTATTCCAGCAATATACATTACAGTAGAAAGAGTTGCTGCTAATAATGCATGTACTACGAATAACCATGGTGCTACGAATAAGAATGTAAATTCTATTGGCTCCGTTACACCACAGAATATTGCTGTTAAAGTAACTGGTACTAATAATCCAAGAACTTTCTTTTTATTTTGTGGTTTGGCAGTTGAGTAAAATGCCAGCGCAACCCCTAAACATCCGAATATCTTAGAAAATCCTGTTGAAGTAAATCCAGCTTCTGGTACTATTGATTTTAAGGGTTGTGAAGTAGCCGCAAGTTCTGGTAATTTAGTTGCCCAATAAGTATAAAGTCCACCTGGTACTAACACATTGTCATAGAAGAATGGTGTGTATAGTAAATGATGTAAACCAAATGGTATAAGAACTCTTTCAAGGAATACGAATATCCATACACCAAATGCTCCTGCACCTTTAACAAATCCTTGGAATAATAACATTCCCCCCTGCACTTTAGGCCATGCAAATGCTGATAAAACAGCCACAGGAATCATTACGAAGAATCCTATCATAAATATGAATGTTGATCCACTAAATGTTCCTAACCATTCAGGTAATTCTGTATCAAAGAAACGGTTGTGTAAATAAATTACAATTCCAGATATAATTAATGCTCCTATCATTCCCATATCTAAAGTTTTAATATTAGCTATCATAGTAAGACCACTTGTTCCGCCAACTTCTGCTGCGAAATCAACTCCAAATGTTGGCCCCCATTGTGCAAGTATAGTGCTTAAGAAATAATGGAATGTTAAATAAAGTACAAGTGCTTCCATTGCACATCTTGCATTTTGTTTTTTAGCCATACCTATAGGAAGACCAACAACGAATAATAATGGTAGCTGGCTAAATACTGTCCATCCACCTTGTAACACTACATTCCAGCATTGATACCACATACTAGTTGGTGCTGCAAGTGACCCCATTATTGCTTCAGTTGTAAATAAAGTACCTAAGCCTATTACTATCCCTGCAAAAGCGAATAGTAACACAGGTGTAAACATGGCTCCCCCAAATTTTTGAATCTTCTGCATCATAACATTTCTCTTCCCTTCTGTATATAAATTTCAAGTGATTAATTCTGTGTTAGCTAAATATTATCAAACTATATTTTTCCCAGCAATACGTTTTCCCAATTCAGGACATTGGTGCTAATTAATATTATATTTAACATTATCTGTGATTTTTCACACAAAAAAGAGCTGTTTCTATTAAAACATAGAAATCAACTCTTTTCCATACTATCTAACTACAATTTTTAATTTTCTAATACTTTTTTTATATCTGCTATTATTAAATCTTCACTTAAATGGTAGCGCTCATATAGTTCTTTTAATGGAACACTATCGGTAAATTCCTTAGTTGCACCAAAGTTTAATACTCTCATATTTTTATCTCCATAGAATCTAGATATTTTTTCGCCAAATCCACCATCTAGTATTCCATCTTCTAAAGTTATTACAACTTTATGATTTTCTTGTAATTCATTTAATAAATCTTTATCCACACCAGTTATAAATCTTGGGTTTATTAATGTGGCATTTATACCCAATGATTTTAATTTATTCTGAACTTTTTTACCTAAGTGGAAGAAAGATCCAAGACCTATTATGGCTACTTCACTTCCTTCTTCAACTTTAACATATTTATTTAATTCATTAAAGTTAGGTTCAACTTCTATACCAGTTGATACTACTTCCATATTTGGAACACGTATTGCTACTGGGTGTTTGTCTTGCTCTATTGCCCAATCAACCATAGCAAGATGCTCTTCTTTTGTAGTTGGAGCCAAATATACTATGTTTGGAATATTAGATATCAGTGGTATATCAAATAATCCTAAGTGAGTTACGTCTCCACCACTTATTCCTCCCCAATAAACCATAATAGTTGCTGGATTATTGTTTATTGCAAGATCTTGAGATAGTTGATCATATGTTCTTTGTATAAATGAACTTAAAAATGCTGCCACTGGTTTAGCACCTCTTTTGGCCATACCTGAAGCAAGAGCTATGGCATGTTCTTCTGCAATACCAACATCTACATATTGATCTTGTAATTCGCTTCTAAATCTATTTACTCCAACTATCCCTGGAGTTGCTGCTGTTATAGCTACTATAGACTTATCTTTTTTAGCTTTTTCTATTAAAAAATCTTCTGTAATATCTCCATAAGTTTTAACGTATTCACCTGTAAATGCTGGTTCTTTACTTTCTAAATTAAAAGGCATTACCCAGTGGAATGCTTCTTTATTTGTTTCTGCATCTTCATATCCCTTACCTTTTAAAGTGTGCATATGAATAACTACTGGATGATTTGTATCCTTAACTTTTTCAAAAGTTTCTATTAAGGATTCTATATTGTTTCCATCTTTTACAAAGTGATATTCAAATCCTAAAGCTTTGAAGATGTTATTTTCTGCTTTTCCTTCACTTTCACGAAGTGTAGCTAAATTTTCATAAAGACCACCATGATTTTCTGCAATGGACATATTGTTATCATTTACTAAGATTATTATATTTTTATTAGATGCTGCTGCATTGTTTAATCCTTCGTAAGCTTCTCCACCACTTAGAGAACCATCTCCTATTATTGCTACTATATTTTCATTTTCTCCTAATGCATCACGACCTTTTGCTAATCCACATGCTAAACTCACAGATGTAGATGTGTGACCTATAGTAAAGAAGTCATGTTCACTTTCCTTAGGCTCGCTGTATCCTGTAACAGTTTTAAATTTTTCAGGATTTATAAATGCTTCTTTTCTTCCAGTTAATATTTTATGTGTATATGATTGATGAGAAACATCGTATACAAATTTATCAACTGGTGAATTAAACACATAGTGAAGAGCTATAGTTGCTTCAACCATACCTAAGTTTGGTCCAAAGTGACCTCCTGTTGTACTTACTTTTTTAATTAATACATCTCTTATTTCAGATGATAATAAATTTAAATTTTCTCTTGATAAAGATTTTAAATCTTTTGGTCCATTAATTTTATTTAAAATATTTAATGTCATATTTTTCTCCTTGTAGTTTATTTTTTTGCTATATTTGAAATTATAATATTTGGAGTTAACTCCAAGTCAATAACTTTTTTAAAATTATTTTAATTAAAGAGAAATATTAATATTATACCTAAGTTAATTCATTTAATGATTACTTGTTTTTTTATAAACAAGAATTTATAAAATAATGTTATATAAGTTTTAAATATGCTAATCCTATATTTATACATGACATAAATATAGGAGGACACAATATGGATCTTAATGCTAAAATAGCCTTTAATAATCTTAAAATGGAAATAGCCCATGAATTAGGATACAACTATAACAACATTACAGATAAAGTAGAAAGTAATGCTTCCCAAGACACTTTAATGGGTCATGCTAAAAATGTACTGGCTGGAGAGCAAGTTGGCGGTCAAATGAGCAAAAGATTAGTAGAACTTGGTGAAAAAGCTTTATTAGATAAATATAATTCGCAAAACTAAGTTATTTATATTTTTAGTATTAAAAAAGCTGTCTCCCAAAATAGTGAGACAGCTTTATATTTCAAATGCTTAATTTAATAATATGTTTTTAATTTTCTTTGAACATATAAGCACTAATATTAGTGTTGAGATTGGTATTGCTAAAAATACGGCTAACTGAGGTGAAATGTTCATAATATCATATTTTGAGAATATTAAAGGAATAACTACAGTTAATGGTATAAGTAATACAACCTGTCTTATTAGCTCTATCTTACTTGCACTTACTTCATCTCCTGACACCTGCATAAATGTAATTAAAGCATATAAAATTCCCAATAATGGAAAACCTACTAGCACTATTCTAAGTATAGGTGTTGCTAATGCTACTAAGCTTAAATCATTAGTAAATAACTTAGAAACGTAATCAGCGAATAAACATATTAGTATGGCTGCACTTATAGAATATATTAAGCTATATTTTATAATTTTATGTTTTGCACCTCTCTCTTTATTTTTATCATTTTTACCATGGAAATATGCAATTATAGGTTGAGCTCCTTGGGTCAATCCTATCAATGGTAATAGAATAACCATATTTATATTGCTACATATGGACCATGCTCCTATATATGAAACACTTCCGTATTTTATTAGAACTTTATTTATTATTAATCCACTTATACTATTTAATGACTGCATTAAAAACTGAACAAAGCCTATTTTCACTAAACTTACAAATATATTTTTAAACTCTATAAAATCCAATCTACTTCTTTTTATCCATAATTTTTTCTTTAATAAAAATATTATAGAAAACCCAAAGTAAAATAATTCGCTTATTAATGTGGATAATGCAATTCCCACAATTCCCATATGAAACACAAATGTTAGTATTATGTTAAAAGTAATATTTATAATAGTAGATAAAACTCCAACTATAATTTCAATTTTGGGATATCCAAATGCTCTAATATTATTAACTAACATATATCCCACTGAGCTAAATACGTTAAATATTATGGCTATGTTTAAAAACTGTTTAGCTAAAATTTTAACCTGTCCACTTGCTCCAAGAATATTTAATAGCTGTTCTTGAAGTAAAAATATAATTATAGATATAACAGTACTACATATAAAGCTGGAATAAAAACCCACCTTAAAAGTATTATTTACCTTTTCTTTATTATTTTCCCCAAGTCCTTTTGATATAACTATACTTGTCGATACTCCAAATATTAATTGGGCCGCAATTAACAATAAAAGTATGGGATTAAGAATACCCATAGCTGATAATGCAGTGCTACTCATGTTTCCTAAATGTCCTGCAAATGCAGTGTCTATCATTGATGTTAATGATTCAAGTACTAAAGAGCATATGGTTGGCAATGAGTATAGGGCTATCAACTGTTGTATAGATTTTTTTTCAAATATATTTCCATTAGTCATACTTATTTTCTCCTAAACAGTGAACCTGTGTATTTCCACAGTAAATTATTAATTAATTTTAGAAGTAGTCTGAAAAATATGGAGTTTGTTGTTCTATGGAATCCTCCAACATATCTACGGTTTCATGACTACAAGAAATACGTCCTATTTTGTATAAATAGTCTGGGCGTTTATATCCAAGCAACATTGTTGTCATTGTTTGAATATCTATTTTATCATCTGTTTGTTTTGAAGTACGTGTGACTTTTCCCTTTCCATCAGTATCAATAGTGAGGATGAAATTTCCTTGGTTACATGAAAGAAGAGGATCATCCATTTTAAATATCCATTCTCTTTTTATTGTGTCTGGTTTAAATGGATACTGTTCAATAAATCCTTCCAAATCCACAATACGAGCCATAAAGTATGGTGATATAGTTTCTTTTATATCTGCATCTTCAAGTAAAAATGCCAAAGGTTCATCTGTGTAAGTGTACCCTTTAACTTTAGTTATCATTGAAAAATGCGCACTTATAAAATTCCAAAGTCCAGTACGAGCTTCTTCATTAATAAATATCATATCTTTTATATGAAATATTTCTTCTTTTATCAAGTATAGTATGTATCCATCTGGCTCATTTTTTTCGTTGTAATATATGGCTGCTATCAAGTCGTCTGAATCCCAAAGCCAATATTCATTCCAAGCTAAATCATCTCTAAGTAATGCTCCATGTGTTTGAAGTGCAAATCGTTCATAAGCTTTTTTAACTTCTTCACTGTCTGTATCAACTCTCTCCACATCTCCAGATACTTGTTTGATCTTAGGAAGTTGATAATCATTAATTTCATAGGCAATTCTATCAGATATAATCTCCCATCCTTTTCTACGATAATATGGTATAGAGTAAGGATATAAGTAAGATATGGTCTGCTTTCTTTCCTTCATATTTTTTAATGATTGATACAATAATTTGTGCATAAGCCCTTGGTTAGCATACTCTGGATAAGTACCCACACCAGTAAGTCCTCCCATATCATAAGTTTTATTAAATATACGAACTTTCATAGGATAAACAGCTACTTGAGATATTAATTTTTCTCCATCAAACCATCCAGAAACATCGGCTTTCTTCAATGTTGGAGATTTAGCACGAATAATTTCTTTTTCTTCCCATCCTATTTCTTGTAAGTCTTGGTCCGTTACTTGGAAAACATATCTTAATAACTGATTATATTGTTCAAGATGCTCTAAGCCTACTGGCTTCATCTTTAATTCTCTCTTTCTAATCATATAATCCCCTCCATTTTAGTCAATTTTGTTGTTATATTTAAAATATCATTTAATCTTTACTATTTATATAATTATAAACCTTGGTGTTACACCAACGTCAATCTTAATCTTTAATATTTACAACTCTGTTATATTATTTGATTGTTAATATGAACTATGCACAATCATTATAATAAAAGACTCTAATTATTCATTTATTTTTATCCATAAATTTCCTCTTTAGCTATCTATTACAATTATATCATATGATTATATTGTAATTAAAAAGTAGTTACTAGGATTTTATAAAATGGACCCTATAAAGTGGATACTAGAAAAAGTGTTTACTTGTATAGGGTTTATTTTTGTGTAAAATATTCATTAAGGAGTTGACTAATTATGAACAAAAAACTATTTTCTAAAGAAGAGATTAATAAATTATCTGAAAATAAGTATGTTAAAAGCGTAAGTGAAAATGCAATTACATATACTGATGAGTTTAAACTATTATTTATAGGTGAGTATGAGAGAGGAAAAAATATAAGGCAAATATTTGAAGGTGCTGGTTTTGATATAGAAATACTTGGTATTGCTCGTGTTAAACAGGCTAGCTATAGATGGAGAAAAATGTTTAAAAGTGGAGGTGTGACTGGATTAGAAGATAAAAGATCATTAAATTCTGGAAGACCTATTAATCGAGAGTTAACAATGGAAGAAAATTTAGCTAAAAAAGATGCTGAGATAGAATATCTAAAAGCGGAGCTTGAATTCATAAAAAAGTTAGAATGGAGCGAAAGGCAGGTGAAAAAAGGTAAATTACAAGCATCTAAAATATTTGGACTGATAAAAGGTTTGATTTATAATTTTAATTTAACTGGAATGGTAAGGCATTTGTGTAAGATAGCTAATGTATCTACTTCTGGTTATTATAGGTTCCTTAAAACAAAAGATTATAGGGATATAAAAGAAGATAGAGATATAAAATCAAGAGATATTATATTAAAAGCATTTAATCACCGTGGATATAAAAGAGGCTCTAGGTCTATAAAGATGACATTAGAAAATGAATTTGGAATAAAAATGAACAGAAAGAAAATTCAAAGAATAATGAGGAAGTATAATATTATTTGCCCGATACGTAAAGCTAATACAAAAAAACGTATGATGAAGGCTACTCAGGAACATCGAGTTGTTCCGAACATGCTAAATAGAAAGTTTAAACAAAAAATTCCGGGGAAAGTTTTATTAACAGATATAACATATATGCCTTACGGCAGTTGTAAAATGGCATATTTATCAACAATAAAGGATTCTTCAACTAATGAAATATTAGCCTATAATTTATCAAATAGTTTAGCTATAGATATCGTAACTAAAACTATAGATAATTTAATTAACTTAAAATCATTCAAATTACATAAAGATGCTTTTGTTCATTCTGATCAAGGCGCCCATTATACAAGTCCTATTTTTCAAAAACTTCTTAAAAAATACAATTTAGGACAATCTATGTCTAGAAAAGGCAATTGTTGGGATAATGCTCCTCAAGAATCATTCTTTGGTCATATGAAAGATGAAATAGACTATAAAAGTTGCAATACATTAGAAGAATTACAATTTATGGTAGATAATTATATGGATTATTACAATAATTATAGATGTCAATGGAATTTAAAAAAGCTGACTCCTAATAAGTATAGAAGTCAACTTTTAATGACGGCTTAGCCAGTCGTTTTTTCTAGTGTCCTTGACAAAGGGTCCATTTTATTACTTCTAGTAACTACTTTTTATACTCTCCACTTCTCACAGTTCCACACTTTATTAACAATATCTTTGTAAAATTCTTTGTCATGACTTACTAAGATTATACTCCCTTCATATGAAATAAGAGCTCTTTTTAATTCTTCCTTTGCTTGAACATCTAAATGGTTAGTAGGTTCATCTAAGAAAAGTATATTACTTGGTTTATTTATAACTTGGCACAGTCTAACTTTTGCCTGCTCTCCACCACTTAGAACAGAAACTTCACTATTAATATGCTCATCTGTTAAACCACATCTTGCAAGGATTTTTCTCACATCTGTTCTATTCATATTAGGAAATTTATTCCAAACTTCATCTAAAACAATATCATCACTTGCAAATACTTCTTGTTCATAATAGCCAATATCTATGTGATCATCTAATATGACTTTGCCATCTATTGATGGTATAATTCCCATTAAACTTTTTAGTAGTGTTGTTTTTCCTATCCCATTTGCACCTGTAATTGCTATTTTATCATTTCTCTCCATTTGTAAATTTAGTGGTTTTGTAAGAGGTTTGTCATAACCAATAACAAGATTTTTTGTTTTGAAAAGAACTTGCCATGGTGCTTTAGAGTATTTGAAATTGAAGTGTGGTCTAGGCTTAATCTTATTAATTTCAATTTTGTTCATTTTTTTAAGTTTCTTTTCCCTTGATTTTGCTTGAGCTGCTGTTGCTGCTCTTGTTTTATTTTTTCTAATATAATCTTCTAATTTATTAATTTCATTTTGTTGCTTATTATAATCTCTTTGTAATTGCTCTTTTTGTAATTCATGTTGTTCTAAAAACTTATCAAAATTTCCCACATATCTAGCTAATTTCTTATTTTCCAAATTATAAATTATATTTACTACCTCATTTATAAATTCAGTATCATGAGAAATAAGAATAAAAGCATTTTCATAGCTTTTTAAATAAGATTTTAACCAATCAATATTTTCTTCATCTAAATGATTTGTAGGTTCATCCAGTAATAAAATATCTGGCTTTTCTAGTAATAACTTGGCAAGTAATACTTTGCTTCTTTGGCCACCACTCAAACTGTCAGGATTTCTTAATAAAAATTCTTTTATTCCTATACCATAAGCAATTGCATCAACTTTGGAATCTATACTGTAAAAATCACTTTCCTCTAGAACACCTTGTAAATTTGATGCTTTATCCATTATTTTCTGTAGCTTATCTTCTCTAACATATTCCATTTCTTCGTATAGCTTTGTTATATTATCTTCAATTAAATACAAATCATTAAAAGCACTTTTTAAAAATTCCTCCACACTTTCATAGTCATTTATATTAACATTTTGATCCATATATCCCACACTTATTTTACTATTCCACTCTATAATTCCACAGTCTGGTAAAAGTTCATTTGTAATAAGTTTCATAAAACTTGTCTTTCCTTCTCCATTTGCACCTACAAGTCCTATATGTTCTCCTCTCAATAATTTGAAAGATACATCATTAAACAATATTTTATCCCCAAATCCTTGGGTCAAGTTATTTACACTTAAAATGCTCACGTTCATCACTTCCTTTGTCTTTTTACATAATACTTACAAGTATATATTAAGACTTTTGACATGTAATAGCCAAGTCCATACATATTTCTGTATTAAACTTGCACAAAAATAGCTAAATTTATCATATGTAAATTTAGCTATTTTTGTGCCAAGTCATTGGCGATATTTTATTCTCACTACTTCTTTAGTGATCTTATTATTCTTCTTATACTTGATTCTGTAAGGTAATACTCATTGGCCAAATCTTTTACAGATTTGCCACTAGAATATTTGATTAATATTTCTTCATTGCGTTTTTTCAATTCATTTTTTGTGTTTGTATTTTCTCCCCAAGATTTTTTGTTTTTCTTAGGAATATATATATAACCACCTTCTATATACTCTTGTAAAATTTCTATTATATTTGAAGGTAAAATATCTTGCGCTTTTTCATACTTCATAAGTTTTAGCTCCCATCTACATTTTTATTTGTAAATTAAGCAACAACTTATAGAAAACATGCGCTCTTTTTATTTGAAATTTGCTCTATACAAATACTACATGTTTTCTTAGTTATTGCATAGAGCTTACTTCATTCACTTTCTTCATAGACATTTTTACCACCTCACTTTAAATTTATATTAAAATAATCTATTTATATTCGAATAGTCCCTGTTTATAAATATAATACCAAAAGATATAATAGTTATAATAACAGGTATTTGATAACATGCCAAAGATAATACCTTTCTTTTTAAACATCCCTTATTTCTTTTTGAAAATAATAAAAAAATCATTACTATTCCATATCCTATCATGCAACCTAAAGTATTATTTATAATATCATCAATCTCAAATATACCTCTCTTGCTTATTAATTGAAGTACTTCGATAAAAATCGTCATACATAATCCTAAAAAATAAGTAATATAAAACTTTTCACATTTTTTAAAAAGTAAGGGTAGCACAATCCCAAAGGGAACAAACATCAATATATTAAGAATTAAGTTCCTAAGTTCTAGTAAAGAAAATCTATTCCACACTTTTATATAAGAACTAAATATATGTAAATTAATATTTTCATACATACCAGGTATTCTATGAACAAATGTAGCTCCTAATACCATAATAGTATAAATTAAAAATATACTCCATAATAAAATTTTACTTGTATTTAATTTTTTAGTGCCTTTCATAATCTTCTTATATATTAAAAAGTATATTATTAAGAATATACTAATTCCAATGGACACACTCCCTATGCCTAGTAAAAAATATTCACTGGCCATATGAATAATTGATGAGATTCTCAATTTGCTGCCTCCTCATGTAATAATATTTGTAGCTCATCTATAAATTCTAGTTACTTTTTTAGTTTATCA
Source organism: Terrisporobacter vanillatitrophus (assembly GCF_051148895.1). Lineage (GTDB taxonomy): Bacteria > Bacillota > Clostridia > Peptostreptococcales > Peptostreptococcaceae > Terrisporobacter > Terrisporobacter vanillatitrophus. The sequence goes on along the minus strand of NZ_CP154625.1, from coordinate 1,671,820 downwards.
TATGCTTGCAAAACTTTATATTACAATATGTTAATTTGTAATTATTTCTAACTAAAATAAATGAGAATTCATGAAAATGCTGATAAAATATCTGAGTTTTTAAGTTCGGCTAATCCTAATTATTCAGATAAAGTTCTAAAAGATATGTTACATAAACATTTACAATATGTTACAGATCAAGTTGTTGCTAAGTTAAATAAAGATTGGAATGCAGATATACAAGCATATGATAAGGGTGAGGATCATATGATTATGTTTGCAGATATTATTACTGACGGTTTAATAAAACAATTCCCTCACTATATTTAATATTTTTAATTAAAATCTTATTTATTTTTTTCTAGTTCTTCAATTTTTCCTTTTGCATAATCTAATTCATGTTTCATAGTAGTTACATCATGCTGTAATTCATTTATCTGATTAGACAAATATAAAAATCCCCAAAATACTACTAATATTAAAATTAAAAATACATATAGTTGGTTTTTCATTGCTTTTAAAAGCTCATCTTTACTTAAATATTTTTTCATTAGAAACCTCCCTCTATAAATCTCCAAATACTAAACTGGATTAGCCTTATACATTACTTTATTCTCTAAGTGTATTGTATAAAATCTTATATAGTTTATCAAAATATTACCTTTTAAATAAGGTAAAAAAATCCAATCAATAACTATTATAACATAGTCAATAATTTCACATTCCAATCTGAAGTAAATTTTATATATTTTTTTAATACTAAAAAAGAGCATATGTAATGCTCCTTAAGTTTGTAATGTATTTAATTATTTAAAGAATTTTCATCAATTTCATTATAAAAAGCATATCCACTAAGTAATAAGCCTAATCCTCCTATAATTTTTTATTTTGTGAATAACATAGGAGTGTATCTTATTCCATCTGTTATTTGTTCTTCTTGCATTACTAAGAATCCAAGGTGTTTATAAGCTTCTATAGCATAAGGAGATGAATTAACCGTAATGGAATCACTTGTACAATTTTTAATAGCTATTTCAAACAATTTTCGTCCAATACCTTGTCTATGATATTCACCTTTTATAAAAAATAATGCAATATGGTTACCTGCATTTCTAGTTGCAATAATACCTGTAAGTGATTTATCTATATATGCACCAAACCATTCTAAAGATTTAACCCATTCAACATCATTGATACATTCTTTAAAGGTTTCAATTCCTTTTTGAGAATAATCAGGTGCTTCATATTGCATAAATACATTTAATACTAAGTCTAAGGCACCTGCAATATCATCTTGTTTTAACTTTTTTATCTCCATATACACACCTCTCATAAATATAAAAATCCCTCATTATAAATTAACACTTGGAGCACTTTATAAAACTAAACATTATCTCTAATTAAATTTTTTCCTTTATGCCATTGAGTTAGTAATTCACTATCTCCACAATCATAAAGTTCTCCTGTTAATATTTTTTCTCTTTCAGTCATATGATTTCCTCCATAACATTCATCAGTTTTTCTATATCTTTTAAAATCAAACTATGCATGGTATCTTTATACCTATAGTAATCAATAGTCAAAACTCTCTCTTTAATTGTATCTCTTAGCTCTTTTTTATATATAACAACATCCTGCAATGCAGCAAGGGCTTGTCTTACTGCTGTTGGCTTATCGTCATCTAAAATTATCAAAACATCATTAATATTTTTATTTATTATATTATCAATATCCCATCTTGCTTGTTTGCAAAATAGTCTGAAACCACGGACTCTGATAACATATTTTTCACTATATATCATTTTCATAAATTTATATATATAAGGATAAAGCAAATTAGAATTGTCTGAAGCTTTCTCTAGTTCTTTTAAAACTTCAAAGGCTTGTGATGTATCCTTACTATCAAGCTTAGATACCATAAAATTTAAATCCATACTCTTCCTCCCATTCTTATTTATTTACTCATTTTTTATATAAATAACATCTATTTTATATAAATTTCAGAAACTACTTTCTAAATTAAATTTTTCGTCTATGAAAATCTATTTATATTTTCCATATACACATAAATCATAAATATTATTATTTTTGAAAACAGCATTCTTCATAATGCCTTCTAAAGCAAACCCATTTTTTTCAAGAACACGTTGTGACGCTGCATTGGGTTTATACACTAAACCTGTGATTCTTACAATATCCAACTGTGAAAATGCAATGTGAATAATTTGTTTTACTGCTTCTGTCATTATACCCTTTGACCAGTTTCTTGATAGTAAAAGATATCCTATTTCAGCATCTTTAATATATACGTCATCCTTCACTTCCACTGATATATTTCCCACATATTCCTTATCAACAACAATTGCTCTAAAAATGCCTTTTTTACCTTCATTTTCTTGAACCATGCTTAGCCACCAGTTTGCATCCTTTTCTGTATATGGAAAAGGTATTCTATTTGATAAAAATTGTCTATCTACATTATTGCATATATTTGCTAATATGTGCTTATCATCTATTGTCCATTTTTTTAATACAACCTCCATATATATCCCTCCAACATTTACTTAAACCATTTGGATTTATATACTTTTTCCCCCTTTGATTTATTTAAAACAATTGTAGCATAGTAATTAATTTATAACATTATACAAAAAAATGGTGTCCACAAGAACACCATTTAATTTATTTATAGTCATATCTATTTAATTTTTTAATATATTCCAACTTGCTATTTCTTATTATCTTAAAGAGTTTTAGTAAAATAGTACCTTTTTCCTACTATAGGATAATTTTCTAGTACAAAAGCTTCTTTATATCCATGTTTTTTATAAAATTCAGGTGCCTGGAAGCTAAAAGTATCTAAAAATGAATACTTGCAACCACGTTCTTTTGCTATATTTTCCCCTTGACTTAAAATATTACTTCCTATATTTTGTCCTCTCAGTTCTTCACTCACCCACAAAAACTTTATAAACAACCAATTACCGTGTGTATTTCCAATTAAGCCTGCAATTTTTTGACCTGCTTTATCTTGTAAATAAATTCCTAAATCTCTTGGATTTTTATCTTCAATTCTTGCTAGATTGTACTCTAATAACCCTTTTAAAATAATATTTTCATCTTCTTTTGTGATTTTATCAGTGATCTCAAACTTCATTCAATTCACCTCTTTTTATTAGAATTGATAATTACTTTAATAAAGAAGTAATTTCATCTAAATAATATATATTTAACGCATGAAGAGCTCTTGTACAGCAAGTATAAAAAAGTAATCTTTCATCCTCACTGTTATAATTCTTGTTGCTTGCATCGTATATAAGAACCACATCAAATTCAAGACCTTTGGCTAAATATGAAGGTATTACTAATACCCCATTTGCATATGAGTCATCATCTTTTTTTATGGACTTTACATCCATATTATTATCTTTTAAGAAATTATATAAATCTTCAGTTTGTCTTGCTGTTTTTGTAATAATACCAATAGATTTATAATTTTTTTGCTGATAATATTTAATATCTTCTATAAGTTTTTCCTTCATATGATTTTTATCATCAAAACCAATAACCTTAGGCTCATCACCATGTCTTTCAACATACTCATCATCTGCATTTTTTGTAAGGATATTCCTTGAGAATTTAGTAATTTCCATTGTTGAACGATAAGTTTTTGTTAAGTTTATTAGTAATGTATCACTCTTTGATAGATTATAAATATTATTATAGTTTCCAACATTCATAAATGGGTTAATTGATTGATTTATATCACCTAATATGGTCATTTTTGCAGATTTAAAAAGTTGATAAAATATTTCATATTGTAGTGGCGTATAGTCTTGTGCCTCATCTATGATTATATACTTAATTTGTGATGTACTAGGGATCTGACCAAAAGCACATTTTAAATATAAAAGTGCAACTTGATCTTCATAGTTAAGTATATTTGCATTTAAATTATCTATTGAGTAAATTTTTATATGTTCTATCAAGCTATTATTATATTTCATATTCATCTTGTTTAAAAATATATCCAGATGCTTAAATAAATCTTTATATATTTCAATTAAATTAAACTCTGTCATTTGAGAAATTTTATTATAAACATCTTTTAAGCTTTCCTTTACAATAGAAGTACTTTCTTCTATCATTTCTTCTCTTTCTATATAATCTCCAGATTCAAAAAGTTTTTCATATACTTCATTAACCCAAGCTTCTTCATAAGGCTCAACAAGAAATTCAATTCTAGATTTTAATTTTTTTAGTCTTCTTTTAATTGGCAAATCTGAAAAATCATTATAAAATAATTTTTTTATCTCATCAGCTGAAATTACTAATTTATTTCTTACTATAATATCTTCAAAATCTCTATCCATTGTTTCCACATAACTTATATACTCTTTTAAAATATTAGTAAAGTCTAGAGAAGTTTTAAACTTAATACTTTTAATTCTATCTTCATAGGTTAGTTTATCTTTATAATCAAGTATATACTCCATCATTTCTGACGATGTCTCTTTTTTGAATTCATCTCCTAATTCCTTATGCATATAGTCATTAAATGTTGTTTGATACATATTATCTTCACCAAGTTGAGGTAATACGTTTGAAATATAGTCGTTAAAAATATTGTTAGGAGAAAATATTATTATATTTTCAGGTGTTATTTTATCTCTGTGTTTATATAGTAAATACGCTATTCTATGAAGTGCCACTGATGTTTTTCCACTTCCAGCTGCTCCTTGAACAATTAAGTTTTTATAATTTTCATTACGAATCACTTGATTTTGCTCTCTCTGAATAGTTGTAACTATAGCTTTCATTTTATCATCAGAATTTTTACTCAAAAGTTCTTGCAACATTTCATCATCAATACTTAAGTTGCTGTCAAACATATACTCAATTTTTCCATTGCTGATTTTATATTGTCTTTTCCCAGTTATTTCACCAGATATTATACCTTCTGGACATTCATAACTTGCTCTACCAGTTTCGTAGTCATAAAACATACTTGAAATCGGCGCTCTCCAGTCATAAATAAGAAAATCAAAATCTTCATTAATAAGGTTTGACAATCCAATATAACATTTTTCAGTAGAATCTTCTTTATCTTCAATAAAGTCAATTCGCCCAAAATAAGGAGATTCTAGCATTCTTTCATACTTTTCTTCAAGCTTTTGAGTAAATTCATGATCTCTTTTTTGATTTTTCATAATATCCATAAAGGATATAAAATCTGAAAGCTGATCTAATCCATTTTCTATAGAAATAGATCCAAGATCATTCCACATTTCTCTTTGTGTTTCTATAGCCTCTTTTTTTAACTTGTCTTTAGCATGGCGTTTTTCATCAAGTTGTCTTTTTGCCTCTTTAAGAACTTTTTCCAACCATTCATTTTCCAGGTTCCACTCATAATTATTCACACTCATTTTATTTCCTCCTTAACTATATACATTGACTTATTTGATTTACTCTATCAATTATATAGAAATGAATATATATTAACAGTCTGAAAAATAAAATTTATTTATGGTATAATTATAGTGGGAGATAAATAAGACTTACTCCTTTAGATTAAATCATTGATTATAATATATATAGCATAAAGCTCAATCATGGTAGCTCTACTAACGGAAAGATTATAATAATAAAAGGCAGAGAATAAACCTCTGCCTAGAACAACATTATATTATTAATTTGTTGAAGAACCAAAAGTTCTCCTTCACCATATATTTGCCATTGTCAACTATATAATTAAATGCAACCAAATTATGAACATTATTGTTAAGCAGGTGATGGAACTTGTATATCAAAGCAAAGTAATGCTCTTGCAGTACCATTTTGAGTGCTTATTGTTACATGATCTATATTAGTTGCTGTAAGTGCAGCCGTTTCATTTGGAGGTACAATTTCTTGTAAACCATCTACAACGAAAGTAATGTCTCTTTGTCCTAAGTTTGTTAACATTACTGTTCCAGTTACAAGTAGATTAGCAGAGTTTCTATAAACCTCTCTTCCAGTACCTGATGTAGCAGTTGTTCTTATACTAAATTGTTCCCTAACAAATCCTTCGCAACATTCACTTTTTATATCGCAATCGATTTTCTTATCATCACAATCTTTTCTCTTATCATCACAATCTTTTCTCTTATCATCACAATCATTTCTCCTATAATCACATTCTGGTTCTGTATCCCATCCACAGCAACATTTTTTATTCATCTCATACATAATAATTTCATCTCCTTTTAACTAGACAACCTTTAAGATTGCCTGTAATATATGATATTATTTATATGATATTTTGTTACACATAAATTTACATTTTTCTACTTTTTTTCGTATCATATGACAATTGTGCATTTATTATATTCCTCCATATATAAGTGGCTGACTTCATGATAAATTAGATATAAAAATACTAACTTACAAATTTGAAGTTTATATTATTCTCCTTTAATAATTTGTACTCCAACACCATTGGGATCATTTACAAAGAAACATTCCATATGTCCTCCCAAAATTACTGGCTCTCCAGAAATAATCTTACTCTCTCTTGATTTTTTCAAAAGATCATCATAATTTGATGAGCAAATTCCAATAGAAATATTGCTATTTTCACAAGCATCTTGTTTTGAATTTTTATCATAAATTAGTTCAATTTTCATTCCATTATCTGCTGTAAAAAAAGCAATCACCATAGAATCATTTGGCGAAAATTCCTCTTCTTCCTTCATTCCTAAAAAATTCCCATAGAATTCTTTTGATTTTTCAAAATCCTTGACTTTAATAGTAATCCAATTAATTATCATTTTTATTTTCCTCCTTTGTATTATTAATTAATAAACTTTGCTTATTTGTAATTTATCTATACTTGCGATAGTAAAAATAACTATCACTTTCCATATTAGGTTGTTTATGACCAATTGGAGTCCTTTTTTCAAATAACTCAAAACCACATTTTAGAGCAAGATGACATGATGGCAAATTAGCACAATCAATAGTTAAAATAAGATATTTTATATCTGATACATTAAAACACCAATTTACTAATTCATTTACTGCTTCTGTTGTATATCCATTTCTTTGGTATTTTTCTGATATAAAATATGCTATTTCAACTTCATTCAACATATCTTCAAGTCCCATTCCAACCATGCCAATCATTTCGTCTGTATCAATTAATGCTATAGCATATCTTTTGTTTTCATAAATATCAGTTGAATCTCTTTTGCTCTGAAGCCAGTCAATGTATTCATAATATGATTGTGGTGAATCCCCATTTTCTGACCAATCAGGCATAAATCTCAAAATATTATTTTCCCTAACAATTCTATAAATATTTTTTGCATCTTTTCTTTCAAAATCTCTAATTACTATTCTGTTAATTTCTATTCTCATATTCTCTTAATCTCCTAATACATAATGATTTTGCAATCACTCTCCTTAAAAATAGTCTAACTTCTAATTGTACTATGAATTATAGTCGCTTCTTTAAAGTATATAACCTAATGTCATCAGGAAAGCCATTGATTTCTCCACAAATTACATATCCCTGCTTTACATAAAAAAGTGGAGCTTGAAAAGAATAAGTAGTCAGATGAGCAATATGACATCCTGTATTCTTAGCCCGTACCTCCATTTCTTTCAGCAAACGTGATGCAATTTTTTGCCCTCTATAATCCTCCTGTACCCAAAGAACCTCTATTTCTAAAGATGATAAATAAGTAGAACCTGAAATACCGCCAACTATAAGTCCTTCTTCATTGCGTGCTATATTAACAAAATCCATATTTGGCACCTTTAATTTGCCCTTTGTTTTTTTCATATTGTACTTCAATAAACCATTTATACGAACTGATTTTAAAAACTCTTGCTAATCACAGTCATTGTAAATCCTAACATGCATCTTTATCGCCTCCTTTTATTATCAATATTGAAGTACAAACTAATGATTTACATTTGTTCACAAAAAACTCTATAATAGTAATTGTAATACATACTAAGATAGAATTTTTTATTTTCATTCAAGTTTTTTATTATCTTTGAAGATAATATAACTCTATCTAAGGTTTAAAATTGATACATCTACATTTTTAAATATTAGGCTATGTTTTAATATAGTGTTGATATTTTGAATAATTTTAATAATAAAAAAGTAGGTATATATCAATTAATTGGTATACCCCTACTTTTTCGTTAGTATTGTATTAAAATTATTCATTTAACCCCTTGAATATGTTTTTATGATTATTTCAAATAGCCTTTAAAATTTATTGGTGCGATACTTGGTGTATATCCAGAGTAATCTAAAAAAGCACCAATGACTTTTCCTTCGTCTATTACTAAGTAAAGCATAACTGGCATATCTTCAAATTTAGATTTTTCTTCTAACTCATATCCTACAACTTTTCTATCCTCTGTAATCGAGTTAAAATCTTCTTCTGAATAACCACCGTCTATACTCGCATCTTTTATAAATTTAAAAACATCAGAATCACCTATCAAAAGATTTGACTCAGTTAAAGTTTCTGATTTTAAAGTATAACCTTGTTCGGATGTAATTTTTTTAGCCTCTTTTAAAGCTATCTCATCTATATTAAATTCTTGAACATTACTATTACATCCTACTGTAATCAAAACGGTAATTATTAGATAAATCAATATTGTGATACTTTTTTTCAAACAAATACCCCCTTTTTATTTATAATATATAATAATTGTGTACTCATTTTTAATATATCATTCTTTTAATTCGTTTATAACTATTTAGACAAATTCTGGTGCTCTTAACTTAAAATCTTTTACTTTGGTGTAATCATATGTTACATTACTTTGTACAATAAAATTCTTAGTTTTAATTGAGTCTCTATCATTTTCAAAAACTTTTAACCACTTAAACCATTGCATATAATTTGATATATACTTACTTGAAACACCATTAAATCTACCCATCCATTTCTTTAAATTGCTATGTAAAGCATTTATATGTTGAATATGATAAATACCTTCTTTATGCTTACCTGTTTTTATTCGTTTGTGGTCTAAATTAAAGTCTATAGCAAACTTAATATATGACTTATGGCTATCAGTACATAATATAGAATCTTCTTCTATATGTCCTTTGTAAAGCCTCTCAAGCTCTTTATGAGTCATTCTACCTTTGCATAAAGGTTCTATTATTAAATTTCCTTGCCTATCTAACGCTGTAGAAACACAAATTTGTTCTTTTGATATACCTCTCTTTTTAATCTCTTTACCTCTTTTACGAGATTTTCTTGGCATATTGCCAGTTCTTGTACCTTTAAAACTTTCAGCAAAAAACACTTCATCTGCTTCTATTACTCCATCAACATGTCCTGTTCCTAAAAAAGCACTTATACAATCAAGTATTTTATGCCTCCAAAAGAAACTTGTTGCTATATTTATTCCAACTATTTTAGCAGATTTTCTTATTGATAACCCCATAATCATACATTTTGCATATTTAAGCCACTTGTCTAATGTTTTTTTACTCCTATAAGTTGCAGAGTTTGTAAAATCAGTAAAAGTCCTTCTACAATCTTTACAGATATACCTTTGTTTGCCGTTATATTTACCATTTCTTGATATTGATTCAGAATTGCAATGAGGACACACTTTCCCCTTGGCAAATCTGAACTCTCTAACCTCATCACAGACTTCTTCTAATTGAGAACCTAATACAAGAAATTCTTCCAAATGACATAATATTTCCTCAATCTGATTTAATGGTAATGTTTGTATATCTGTTAATATAGACTTTATGCTTGGCATACAATAACCTCCAAAATATTGATGTATCTATATTATATCCTATATCTTAGAAAATATCCATTTTCAACACTATTTTAAAACATAGCCAAATATTAAAATAGCACCCATTTAAATGGGTGCTCCTTTTATGTTTACGTCAATATATTACAAATTTTTATAACAGTTTTTCAATAATTATATTTCTTCATTATATTCTACATTTAAACCCTTAGAAGATAAGAATCCTTCCCCAAAACTACCTTTTTCAACTATAAAAGTAGTAGATTTACTTTCTTCCATGCTTTTGCCAAAAATCCTATTGCTAATCTTTTCTACTGAACTTGGAAGTATTAATTTTCTCAGTTTTACACAATCAAGTGAATTTTTCCCCATAGATTTTACTGATGATGGCACATTAAGTTCTTTAAGTTTGCCACAAAAAGCAAGCATTCCTTCTGGTATGGCTTTTAAATTTGCTGATAGCTTTATTTGTGTCATATACATATTTGATGCAAATGCAAATTTTCCTACTTCCTTAATAGTATCTGGCATATACACTTCTAAAAGATTTCTTCCTTCAAAAGCTTCATTAGCAATTTTTGTTACTGGCTTGTTTTCAATTGTTTCTGGTATGTAGATTATTTGCTCTTTTCCAATGTACTCTTTGATTATAATACCTCTACCTTTTACTTCATAAACATATTCGTCTTTTACATTTACTTTTGTCATCTTTCTGTCTCCCCCTAATATAGATATTTATATTATATCTATTTTGGAAAGAATGTAAAGTTATATAGCTAATATCCTTTAAATACCAGAAAACCCTTTTTCTTCTGCGATTCTTCCAACAAATCCATTCTCTATTGCATCCATTAATTTAGCTATATCTATATTGTATTTTTCAAGTTCATTACTGTACATACTTCATATTCCACCCATTATTTTTATAAATTCTAATGGTATATTAACCTTAACCTTACTTCCATCTTTGCTTTTTTCTCTTACAAATAACATCTTTCCACTTTTGCCATCATTTTTTATATCAAAAAAATTATCATCTTCAATTGCTTCCTCTTTAACAACAATATCACATTTATTTTTTTTAAACTTTAATCTAAACTCAAATATAAATTTTCTATTTATTGATCAATACACAGGAATCCTCAATTACTTTTTATCTCTAATTGCTCGTGTAAGTTTTTTTATATTATTATTAATACAGATTAATACAATTATAATAATTATTCCAGTACCAGATAAAGAACCACTATCACTATAATCTTGTCTAAATTCATCTATAGAACTACTTATATCCTCAATAGAACTTGATATGTCATCTAATTTTTCTTCTATACCATCCATATTGTTCAAACTATTCCCCCCTATACTTTTAGTCAATATATTCAACTATATAGTATTTGACTTCTTATTATTAATCAACAAATTTACATAACCTTATGAAATTGTAAGTTATATTTAGCCTTCTATAATTCTTTTTACAAAAGAACCGTATCACTTATTTGTGATACGGTTCTTTACTCCTTACGCTCAAAAATAATTTAGTTAAATCCCTTTGTAGATGCCTTCCTAGTTTTGATTATCATGTTGTTTAAATTTAAAATAAAAATTCATTCTCCCAATCAAAATAACCAGACTCTTCATATGATAGTGGCCAATGACTACACCAATTAGGAACATTAGGTTTCTCCACCCTATCTATACTTGGAGTATATGGCTTTATATCTAATATCCCACTATTATTCATTGCATCAATATAAGTAATATAGATTCTACCCTTATCATAGTCAATATGTGTTATTTCAGTTATCGATAATGCTATTGGGTTTGGTCTTTCTGGTGATCTAGTTGAAAAAACTCCTAACTTTTTTGGGGCTTTTCTGTAAGGTTGATTTACTTCTGTAACTCCTCTACTTTTATTATTGTCACACTTATCAAACCACCATATTACATCAATGTGAGAAAAGCCTTCTAATCCTTGGAGCCCCTTTACATACTCCTTATTAATTTGAAGAAACATATCTTTTCCTTCAACATTTACTTTTCCAATTTCTTTTAATTTCATAATATTTACCTCCTAATAATTTATCTTACAAAAATAATAGACCCTCACATGATGTGAGAGTCAACAAATTTTACTTTAATGGAATTTGTATTTCAGTAAGATATTCTTCTGGGTTATTAGTATCATCTACTCCTATATGACATATTTGTCTAGAAGGTTTTTCTGCCATCTGCTCATTGTGACTTTCAAGATGATATGCTAACATTTCATAAGCTTTTGCTAAATTGCTATATGGTCCGTATACCATTGCATAAGCCACTTTTTCTACGCCCTCTACTTCTCTATATATAAATCCGTCTTTGTTTTTTCCTAGTTTATCCACTATTATACCAACTTCAACATCTAAATTTTCATCCTTATGTTCAATATCATGATATAAAGCAACATTCTATTTCACTTATTGCATTATCTATTTTTTTAATTCTCTGCTTTTCTAATTCAATTTCTTTCTCAATTTCCTCTTTCTTTTTTACTAATTCATATGCTATATTTGTTTCTTTATCTTTTAGTATTATATCTTTTATTTCTCCTGTTGAAAATTTCGTATCTCTTAATAAAATTATTTTTTGAAGAACTGGTATCTGAGATGCACAATACATTCTATACCCTGTAGACAAATCAACACTTGCTGGTCTTAATAACCCAATTTCATCGTAGTATCTTAACATTCTAATAGACACTTGAGTCAGTTTTGAAAATTCCCCAATTTTAAACATGATTTCCTCCTTATATCTAATATATTTCATAATTATAACATACTGATATTTTAAAACATTCATAACTTCAAACTATGATAATAATACCATATTCTAAATTTTTCACATTAAATTTACATAAAATAGAAGTCAAATATTAACTTTATTTTTCTATATCAACTTATACTTGAATAAACTTAAATACATCAGTATAAACTATTATTAAATTAATAAATTAGAGAGGACATCAAAATGAAGAAAAAATTCATACCAGTAATTTTATTATTGATTTTATTTAATATGACAAATAATTATACAAGTTTTGCTGAAAGGTCTGAATTATCAGTACCTATAATATTTCAAAACTTAAAAGGAAAAGAGGAGTTATTAGGATTTCTTGATAGAATAGAAACATTAAGAGCAAATATTGGGACTATTAATATAGACCCAAATACAGTAAAAGAAAATTCTAGTAGGATAAAAAGAGAAATAAATTTTTATTTATCTGAAATATCATCAATAGACAGTGCAATAAAAATGTTCGACAGAAAATATAATAACTCTCCTCCAGATTTATTATTTTCTGAACAAATTAGTATTTTATTAAATAATTATAAATTAAGTCTAAATTTACAATTAGTATTAATAGATGCAATTATAAATAACGAACTTGGAGCAACTAATCTTTTTTATTCCGATTATTTAACATATATATATCATTATTTAAATCGTGGAGATCAATTGTATTCATATGTTAAGATATTTTATAATTTATAATATTTTTATTGATTATACTTAACTTACTCTAAATAAATAGACGGAGTATCTAAATATCCATACTCCGTCTTAATTTCTATAAAATTTCACTTATCTAAATCTCTGTTAATTCATACCTAAACTTTAATAAAAACTCATTTATATTTTTCAGAATAAAATCTTATATGAAAACACCCTACTAATCTTTTCTTCACTATATTTCTCAATACTTGTGTTTATTTATTAAAAATTTTATTAATAAAGTTAAAATAGTATCTTTATATTTTTCAACGAATAATATTATAAATATATAAATAGTTTTTAATTGGAAATTTCTATTTATAAATTGTTTATTTAGATTTGGAGGATAAAATTATGAAAAAAATAATTTCTGACATTTTTCATAAAATTATATTTCGTAATCCAAAGAGGAACAACATAAAAATAAAATCAATTAAATCAAGACAATCTCCTTATAATGTTGAAGTTATTGCTGAAAATTTAAATGTTCCTTGGGCTATAGATATAAGTGACGAAGGCAACATCTATTTTACAGAAAGGCCTGGATCAGTTAGAGTTATTGAAAATGGCACACTAAACCCCCAACCACTAATCACATTTGAAGCTCCTTTTATAAGTCTGGTAGAAGGAGGTCTACTGGGAATTGCTTTAGATCCTAATTTCTCTCATAATCATTATTTCTATGTCATGCATTCATACGAAGAAAATAATAAACTCTATAACCGTGTTGTTCGACTAGTAGAAAATGATAACAAGGCATATATTGATAAGGTTCTTCTAGATAAAATTCCAGGAGGAAGAGTTCATAATGGAGGGCGAATAAAAATAGGCCCAGATAATAAATTATATATAACAACAGGAGATACAGGAAATCCTTCATTAGCTCAAGATCTTTCAAGTACTGCTGGAAAAATACTTCGCATAGATCTAAATGGTAGCATTCCTAAAGATAACCCATTTGATAACTCACCTATTTATAGCTATGGTCTTAGAAATCCAGAAGGCTTAGCATGGAATTCAAAAAATATGTTATATTCCTCAGGACACGGTCAATTAGCACATGATGAAATAAATATTATACTACCAGGATTAAATTATGGATGGCCTCTTGTTCAAGGAGATGAAGATTCTTCGGAAGTTGAGATACAAAAGCCTTTGATACACAGTGGTGAAGTTACATGGGCTCCATCTGGTATTACCTTTGCAAACCAAGGCCCTTGGCAAGACAGGTTATTAGTTGCTACACTACGCGGCCAACAACTTCTTATTTTTTCATTAAATGAAGATGGTACAACAGTTGAAAATATAGAATCTTTCTTTGAAAATGAGTATGGTCGTTTACGTGACGTAATTCAAGGAAAAGATGGGTCAATTTATATTGCAACAAGTAATAGAGACGGACAGGGAGATCCAAATATAACTGATGATAAAATCATACGTCTTATTCAAAAGTAAATTACATTTAAATAATAATAAACCGTATTACTAATAAGTCATACGGTTTATTATTTAAATGTAATGATTATTTTACTTAGATTTTTATTTTAATAGTTATTAATAAAAATTGTGTAATATATTTATATGATATTTTCTTTAAGGGTAATATGGATAATAAGGATATGGTGGAGCATAGTATGGATATGGTAATAATGATAGTGCTATTAAACTAGCAAGTGGAAATCTTCTACGTCTAAAACGTCTGAACTTGATAGGTGTACCATATTGTCGTTGTTGACTTTGATTTTTAAGTTCTTCCTCCATTACATCTTCACCAACCAAAATAGTAACTTGATCCCCCTCTACACTTTCAATGATCCCATCAAATACCTTTCCATCCTTTGTTGTAAAGATAGTGTGATAATTCATTAATCTTTTACATTCATCATTCAAATTCTTTACATTTCTATTCTTGTTATTTTTTTCTGAATACATTTTTGATCAACTCCCCTCTATAACATGATATTCCTTAATGAAAATAGTGTTCTATTTATAAGATATAAATCATTATTTAAAATTCAACAAATGATGTAACTGACTAAATGTAAAAATTATTTTTCCACAATAAAAAAGTATGTATCGACTCTTATATCAATACATACTTAATCATATAATATTTTTAATATTTGAATTCCCAAAATATATCTTCAATAAATTTTTCAAAATTTTCTCTTTGTGTATGATTATTTCCATAATATTTTTCTCTTAATGATAAAACTCTGTTTACTTCCATAGCATTTAAATTTTTCACTATTTCATAACTTTTCTCATTATAAAGACGTTGTAAGGTCTTTCCTATATAGTAAAGTGATTCATAATGTTTAGTATTTGAAAAACCTGGTGATTTCCAGTTTTCATCTTGTTTGCCAAAGAATATTGATTTTGCAAGCCAACCTTTTACTGCTGTACCATCTAAAGTTGTATTTGAAAGAACATAATTTATATACTCACTAAATTCCGTAAATTCTCCTTCTTCAGTTTTTATACCTACAATAGGATACCATAAGCCTTTAATCTTGTTGTTATTTGTACCTGAAGACCTATAAAAAGCTAAAGTAACTCTTTCTACTCCATAGTAAAATTCCATGTCTACGTCTATTAATCCAATCACTCTAAATGGTTTTTTTGAGTATTTATTTACTCTAAATGTATCCTCATATATACTTAATATTTTGACAACATTTTTTATATAAAAACGCCTCCTTATTATAAATTATTATTAATAAACCATATAACTTTAAAATTTAAAGCTATATGGTTCATTGTTTTATCTAAATATTTGAATTTTTAATTATAAAAAGATCTCTCATTATTTCATCTGTATTTTTATATGTTTTTTCAATTCCCATTAATCTCTTTAAAAAAATTAATTCTTCTTTATTTAAATCTAGCTCTTCATACCATGGTTTATCTTCTAATTCTGAATTTTCATAATCATAAGACGAATAATATAGATGTATTAGAAAGTCTGCCATATACCAATAATCTATTTCTTTTTTGTATTTCTTCTCATCTATATATCTAGCTAGTCCAAAATCAATTAGTACTAAATCTTTTTTTTCGTTCATTATTACATTAGAAATTCTAATATCTCTATGAACAATGTTTCTTTCTTGTAAGATAATTATAATTTTTAAAATTTTTTGTGCAATATCGTATATTTCATTCCTAGTAAATTCATATTCATCAAAGGACAATAACTCATAAAAGTCTTTTCCTTCCACGAACTCTATAACATAGAATTTTGTATCATAGTAATCAAATTTTTCTATGAATTTAGGAAAATTTTTATCATCTAAAGATTTCATTATTTCCTCTTCATAAAATAATTTTTCTTTATTTTTTTCCATCATGTCCTTTTTCAATTGTTTTATTACATACTTCTCATTTGTATTTTTTTCACATAGATAAGTTATTCCATATCTACCTTCTCCTATTATTTTTATAATAGTATAATCTTTTATTTTTTCACCAGGCATATAATATTTATCTATACTATCTCCTCCTAGTGTGGCATTTGCTCATATTACTTATAAATTAATCACTATATGGTCTACTATATGATGATGATGCGCTTGCACTTGAAGCACTTTGTGATGCACTGGAGCCACTTCCTGATACACTAGATCCACTAATAGAGGCACTAGTTCTTCCTTTTCCTTTTTTCTTGTAGTATTCGTGTCCTCTATCTGATTGATTTTTTAAAGAATCCATTATATCACTCCTTTATATATATATTGATAACTAGAGCATTCTAGTTATCAATATAATTTATGACATATTAATGCAATTTGTTACATTATATTTTCATATAATCTTACTTCATTATTCAACTGATTTTGGAAATAGTTAAAAAAGTAGGGGCAAATGCTCCTACTTCTAATACATAATCTTTTTTACAAATTTTAAAGTATTATAATTTCATTGTAATTAAATTCATTCAATAGTATTATTATTTCTTTGCATCTTTTTACCCCAATTAGCTAATTCTTTAAGAGCTACAATTAAATCTTGTCCGCTTTCTGTCAAAGAGTACTCCACTCTCGGTGGCATTTCCATATACTGCTTTCTCACTATAATTTCATATGATTCTAGTTCTTTCAATGTTTGTGTTAACATCATATTTGTAATTCCATCAATATTTCTTTTTAACTCATTGTATCTCATAATTTCATTTTTATTTAATGCCCAAATTATAGGAAGTCTCCACTTTCCATTAATAATATTTAATGTATATGTTAGTGGACAATTATCTAAACGACTTTTATAAACTTTCTTGCTTTTCATAATATCACTCCATTACTCAGTTTTTTCTTACTTAAACAAAAAATATTGCGTACTTGTTATAATAGTTCTAACTGCTATAATTATATCAAAACTTTGAAGTTGGTCGAAGTTTTTTAAACTTTTTCTAGAAAGGGAGATTAATATGAGTATACACTATGAAATTATTTCTGATGATAATATAATTTGCATTAAAGATTTGTGCAATGAACTAATGGTATATCAAAAATCTAAATCTAATATACATCCAGAGTGGTTTGACAATATGAATTTTGAAACTAGAATGATTCCATCTGTTAAAAGTGCAAAAGCTAACTTTATAATTGTGGCCAAAGATGATGATGAAATTGTAGGATATGCTTACAGCAATATCTGCCACAAGAATACTTATTCTGGTGGATTTGCCACTTTAAAACCTGTTGACTTCTTTGATTTTGATTCTGTTAATGGTAGTGATGTAGGGTGTTTATCTCAGTTTTATATAAGAGATGGTTATCGTAAATCTGGCATTGGCACAGTATTATTTAATAAATCTATGGATTGGTTAAATTCCTTTGAATCAATTGATGATTTGTTTATTTTTGTATCAAATGGAAATACTAATGCCTTAAAGTTTTATCAAGGTAAAAACTTCAAAATAAGTCATAATATTCTGGAAGGATTTATTACCGTGTTAAGAAATATTTAGGCTGAAATTATAAAAGGTCATATCTTTTTTGATATGGCCTTTTAGTAGACAATTTTATAAGCTCACTAGCTTATTATGATAATGTTTTTATATTTTGTATGTCTTAGATTTAATTTTACTTACTTTTCTTTCTAAAAGGTCATATTTAGCAACTCCATTTTATTTTTGCCGGATCAGGCTCATCTGTTATAGCTACTTTTCGTAAAGCATCTTCCATATTTTTACACTCTCTTGCTGCTATTTCATCATAAACTTCAGGTATTTCCTTAACACCAACAGTTGAATATGCTATGGATGCACTTCCGTAAAATACAAGTCCCAAAGAACTTGTTAGAGTATTAATTGTTGCTGTTGTTGCTCCAATTGCCCTAGCTGCAGCTTGTGCTGCTGGATTTCCTTCTGCTTCTCTTGCTGCTATTTGAGCTTCCTTAATAATCTTCTTTGCTTCTGTTAGTTTTATATTTCCTTCTAGATATTCATTAATTGCATTTAGTGCATTTTTTAAACGAGAATCCTCGGGATAATCTTTTTCATAAATAGGTAGAATATGCTCCCTTGCATATTCATTACACCATTTTACAATTGTATTTTTACTTTGCGTTTCTATTAATCTCATAAGAGATAGAACATATGGTGAGTCTGCTTTTCCAATCATTTTTCGTACTTTAGCCATAATAACTCCTTTTTAATTTATTATTTTATCATAGGTAACTTTATATTTTAGATTATATACAACAATTGTATCATATTTCAACTCTTAAACTATTTTGCCTAAAACCTAAGGAGAAAGATTATTAAAGCTTTTTTGTTTAAATAACTTAATATATCAAAGCTTCACCTATTAGCATTTTTAGAAATTACCTTAGAGGAATCAAGGACCTTTCTCCTACTTCGCAAGGCTTCATCATTTATTGATTACATTACTCCTTCTTTAATTAAATATGAATATATAATTTTTTTATTAAAAACTGTATCGTTTACTTGTGATGTGGTTTATTGTTATTTATTCTAAACGATCTAAAAATATACAATATATGTAAAGAGGACTATAAAATTTGTTTTATAGTCCTCCGTAAATTTAATTATTATTTTTTATACAATTGCATTTTTAATCACAATAAACTTTTGTCTGTTTTGATTAAAAAAGTTTACTAATACCATCTTTTACATTTACAATCATCATCAGGTTTTTTATATTCACAATCATCATGATTAGGTTTTTTATATTCACAATCATCATGATTAGGTTTTTTATATTCACAATCATCATGATTAGGCTTTTTTAATTCGCAATTGCATTCACAATTGCATTCACAATTACATTCAAACTCAGGTTTTTTGCATTTGCAATCATACTCAGGTTTCTTGCACTTACAATCATACTCAGGTTTCTTGCATTTACAATCGTCCTCAGGTTTTTTGCATTCACAATAACATTCACACTCAGGTTTTTTACGTTTGCAGTCGTTCTCAGGTTTTTTGCATTTACATTCATAGTCCTTATCTCTGTCTATATCTTCTCTATAATCATAATCATCTTGTCCATAACCTACACATTTATTACTTTTTAAAATCATTTCATATCACTCCTATATCTTATATTGATAGTCCCATATAGGAACTCTCAATATAAGATATGTGCTTTCGACAAAATAGTTCATATTTTTTGTATAATTTTTATAATTTTTATAATTTTTATTTAGAGATGACATTATCTTTATTTTATCTTATATTTACTTTTCTTTTTGCCTACTGCAGCAAGATAGATTACAAACTCTTCATCTCCATCTAACTGTAAAAGATGATCTACAGCTTCCTGATCATATATACCAATTGCACAAACTCCTGTATCCACAGATTCACCTGCCAAATAAAGATTTTGGCAAATATGTCCCACATCTATTAATATCTTTTTATGTGCTGAAATATCAAATTTCCACTCTGATCTATAAGGTGTTGTACTCCATGCAAAGGTAACAGCAGCTTTTTTTGCAAAGTTAGGTACAAAAGGTTGGTCTAGTGTAATTGCATCTATTTTACTATCAACATCTTCTAATGGAAACATGAATAATAGCTTATGTTCTATTGGTAAATATCTATAAATTCCTTTTTGCAAACCAGCCACATTCATTATAAATAAGTATGTTTCAAAAGAATGAGTTGCTCCACTACAAGGAACCGTTCTATAAGGCAATCCACCTTTACTACGTCCAGTTATACCTTGAGTTGACCATAAAAGATAAGATAACTCTTCAATACTAACTGATTCATCACTGTAAAGCCTAGTACTTCTTCTGTCCTTTATACATTCATAAATGTCTACTTTTTTTATCACATCATTATTCACTTGTGGTAGATCTACTATAGTAGCAGTAGAATCATAAGATTTAACTTCATCAGGTTGAGACATACCCTTCATTCTATCAGTTTTTATATTTTTTAGCTCATTAAAATTGGATTTTAAAAATCCTCTCTCTTTTTCATATCTTCCCATTTTAATCGTCTCCTTTATTTTTTGTCATAAATTAATATATCATAATATGTGAAAAATTTCCGTAACTTATGATACATTTTATTTAATCAATTAAGATGAAATCAGTTTATTTGTTAAATCTAATAAATAATTCTATCATAGTTTTTATATTATATACTAAGATAGAGTTATTTTATAATTTGTTTACTTTTTGAAGCTTGGTATTTTATTCTTAATTAAAAACACACTATTTATTATTAATACAACAAATTCAGCTATGACAAAAGAAAACCAAATACCCTTCATTTTAAATAAAATACTAAAAATAAAAATGGCAGGAATAAGAATCATACAACTTCTTGAAATAGATATTACCATTGCCTCTTTCACCTTTGATATTGAGCTGAAAAATGCACAAGATACTATATTAATTCCTGCAAATAAATAACCTATAAAGTATATTCTCATTCCTTCACCTGCTATTGTTGTCAGTTGTAAATTATGCTCACTGTTGAAAATTGCTACTATTTCATTTGTAAATAGATAAATAATTACATATATTGCAATTTCAAATATTAGAGCAGTTATCATGGAGTAATTAAAAATTTTCTTTACAAAAGTCATTTCATTTTTACCATAATACTCACTTGATAGTGGCTGAATTCCTTGAGATACTCCTGTAAATATGGAAGTTACAATAAGTGATACATTAGCCACTATACCATATGATGCAACACTAGTATTTCCACCTATTTTTAATATTATTAAATTAAAAGTAATTAATGATATTGCTGATGTAAGTTCTCCAATAAGTGATGAAAAGCCTAGTGTTATGATTTTATAAATATTTGAAAATAATATTTTACTTTTCACAAAGTGGAATTTTTGATTTTTCTTTATAAAATGCAGTGACAATATATATAAACTTATAATTGGTGAAAGTGATGTTGCCAAGGCTGCACCAAATATGCCCATTTTAAAGGGAAACATAAAAACATAATCAAGAACAATATTTGCAAAACTACTGACAAGCATGGCTATCATAGATAGTTTTGGGTTGTTATCATTACGAATAAAAGCCAACAAAATATTGTTGAAAATAAAAAAAGGTGAAAAATACAATAAAGTTGTCAAATAAGTTTTTGTTAATAAAAAAGTTGATTTATCTGCGCCAAGCAACATGGCAAGTTTGCTTGCAAATAAAGCACCTACTATCATAAAAAAAATTGACATTATTCCACCAAAATATATTGATTGTGTAAATGAACTATTGTTACTGCTTTTTTGTTGCTCTTTAATTGAATGTTGCGTTGCACCTCCAATGCCTATCATCAGACCTATACCCTGTAT
The DNA here is from genome assembly GCF_051148895.1 of Terrisporobacter vanillatitrophus. Classification (GTDB taxonomy): domain Bacteria; phylum Bacillota; class Clostridia; order Peptostreptococcales; family Peptostreptococcaceae; genus Terrisporobacter; species Terrisporobacter vanillatitrophus. The sequence goes on along the minus strand of NZ_CP154625.1, from coordinate 1,649,723 downwards.
AATACTAAAAACAGGAATGGAAAAATTCAGTGATGCAAGACCTACCGTTCCAAGGGCTTTTGATACAAATAAGGTATCTGCAAGAATATAGCATGAAGTACCTATCATTCCCATAACATTTAAACTGACATATTTTATGAATTTTAATTTTAATTCTTTCACAATTTCCTCCTGCAAAAAAGTACCAAAACACTCCTTCTAAGACCTAATGGAGTGCTCTGATACCTTTTATATTCACCCGGTGGTGAATAATTATCTTGTCTTATTTTATTAATTAATGTGATAATAATAATCTCTTGGCAATAAAAAAAGCCATGAGGTATATTATTAAAAATATCTCCCAGGCTTTTATCCTTCCGTGTACACAATAAATGTGCGTTTTCTCTCGGACCTGCCAGCTATAAACTACGGAACCCTAGAAAACTTTTCTATGAAATTTAATATAAATTTTAACACACTAATAAATCTTCGTCAATATTTTATTTTTATATTAAAATTATTTCAAACTATATTTTAAAGTGATTTTACATAAATATTCTTAGATAATTCTCTAAGTTTGTTTTACACAAACCTATCTACAGTCCCCTTACTTTATTGCTTTTTTTCTTGTTTCTGTTGCTTTTTTAAGCTTTTTGCTTCTTCCTTACGCTGTTTCTCTTCTTGTTTTTGTTGCTCTTTTAAACGTTTTGCTTCTTCCTTACGTTGTTTCTCTTCTTGTTTTTGTTTCTCTCTTAAGGTTTTTGCTTCTTCTTTACTTTGCTCTTTTTCTTGTTTCTGTTGCTCCCTTAAGCTTTTTGCTTCTTCCTTACTTTGCTCTTTTTCTTGTTTCTGTTGCGCTTTTAAACTTTTTGATTCTTCCTTAACTTGTTCTTCTTCCTTACTCTGTTCCTCTTCTTTTGAATCTTCCTTATCTTCTAAAGATTCCAATTGATTCTTTATTTGTTCTTTTATCCATTCAACATCATCTTTGTTTTGTTCCATTGAATCTTTATATTTCTCAGCCTCTTCCATAGCTAGCTTTGCAGCTGCGATTCTCTCCTCATCACCAGATGCAAGTGCTTCCTTATATTCTTCTCTTGCTAATTCAAAAAGTTCTTTTGCTTTAAAAAAGTCTTCTTTTGAAAGCTCAAATGCAGCTTGTAAATTTTCAACATTTACACCATCTGCCTCTAATTCATTCAGATATTTTTCTACTAATTCAATTTTCTTTTCTAAATCTTGTTCTACTATTTCACCAGTATTTAAAAATTCAGCAATTCGCTCTTTACTTGCAAAGAATTCTTTTACAGACATTGGTTCATCATCACTAACTCCTACATTAGCAGCCAATAATCCTACAGGTATACTCGCATCTTGCGCTTGTTCTAATTGATCCATTGTTGCTTCAATCATAGCAATGTTAACATTTTGCAGTTCATCACTTTCAACTATCTTTTCTTGAATTAAATCTTCAATCTCTTTTACTACTTCATTTTGATCCTCTTCATTTTGATCTTCTTCTACAGGTATCATAGTGACAAGAACATAATCATCAATTAAATCTTCACTATTAATAAATCCACCTTCTCTAGCTTCACTAACAATTTTCTCTATAGCTTCATCCACATCAATTCCAATAATATCAGATAAATCCAGAGATTGACCATCTTCATTTAATCCCTCTACGTTTATAACCTTATCCTCTTCATCAACAGATAATTTAACACTTGGGTTAATATCTACAGTAACTAATGCTGCAACATTTTTAAGTGATTTTTGATTCATAAAGTTATTGATACCAAATGAACCTCCAGTTACAGTTAGTAATAAAGCTGCTGCAATAGCAATTGATTTTTTCTTAATCATAGTCATCGTTCTCCATTCTTGTTTATTATTTACAATATCATCCTTTGTGAACATAATCTTCTGTCCAACAGAAAGATTGTTTTTCAACCTTATTCTTCTATACTCATTGTCATCTGACAATACGATAGCATAATTATTTTTTATTTTCATGACAATACCTTTATAGTACATAATCAATCACCTCTTTTTTCCTTTCACATATTATACAAATTGTCAGTCAGTTTTAGGTACCTTTTTTTGAATCTTTTATCCAACTAAGAATACCAGAATAGTTATTCACTATGGCAATAATAGTTGCTATAATAAATAGTTTATTTCTCTTAATTATTTTTACACTCACTAGAAATCTCTCAGAAATTTTTGTAATAGGTAATCTTTTTTTTTCATAAAGATGACTTACAAAGTCTTCTTTACCACTGGTTTTTATTGCAATATCCACTGCTCTTTCTCTTGTATCTATGTGCTTAGGCGAATTATCTATTAAATCATCAAAATCAATGCCAAATTTCTTTAATTCCTCTTCAAAAAGAGAAATCTCCTCTCTCAAATTGGTTTCTTCATAAGAACTAATGCTATTTAGTGTGCTAATTTCTAGTTCATCTATAGAATAATATTCCTTTCTCTGTTCATTTTTCCAAAATGTCTTAATTCTACTAGTGATAACCAATTTTGCATAACTAAGAAAGCTACCTTTTTTTGAATCATAACGTTGCATTGCTTCATTAAATGCCATAAGTCCAATAGAAAACTCCTCGTCATTTTCTACTTGAATATATTCATTCTTTAAATTTGATATGGTGTTCAATATAAAGGGCTGATAATCTTCTATCAATAAATTTACTTTTTCTTTGTCTTTTCCAAAATCTAAATTAATAATAATGGAACTCAATTCATTATTCATGTCTAATATACTCCTACTTAATAAATACTTTAATATTCGCATTAATATCTACCGTGAATATTACTACTAATTTTTCAAATGTTCTTTGGTTTATCAAATTATTAATAACATTAGTTATAAGTAACAATTAAATATTCTCTTATTATTAATCACTCTTGTCATTTATTTTTTCTTGATTGTCCATAAAAACATGTTTTTTATACATAATTTACTGTTTAATATCACAATTCTTTTTCTTTCCATATATTATACAAAATTCCAATAAATTTTAGGTACCTTTTTTGATTATTTATAAATATAACTTTTAATAATAAAAACCGTATCTCTTATTTGTGATACGGTTCTTTGTTACACCTGTAAGGTAGATCATTCTATATTAAATTATTTTAAATTATATTCTAAAGTGGTTTTACATAAATATTCTTAGATAATTCTCTAAGCTTGTTTATATCTAGTATATATATTTTTTTATCACCACATTTTATAATTGATTTTGATTCCATTTCTTTAAGAGTCCTATTTAAATGTCTATATGTCGTACCTAAAAATTGAGCAATATCTAAATATGATGAATTCAAAACTATATAATTTTTGTCTGTAAGATGTTCAACTAAATAACTAGCCACTCTATTTATAAGGGGATATACAAAATTATATGAGCTATTATTAATAGTCCCATAAAGCTTTTCACTCAAAGAATCCACCAAATGATGTAAAAGCTTTACATTATCATAATGCTTTTCTCTAAGTATAGTAGAAGGTATTGCTATCAAAAAAGTATCTTCCACTGCATCAATATTGCAAAGTATAGGCATGTCTCTTAAAAGTTCTAAATCTCCTATTGTATTAAAATCTTTATAGAACTTTAAAGTCATTGACTTTCCATTCTCAAAAGAGTAATAAATTTTAATTTGTCCATCAACAAGTAAATAATAATACTCCAGAATTTCCCCTGACTCTAATATGTACTCTTCACCTTCATAAAAATGTAGTTGTGCATATTCTAATATTTCATTATCAAATATACTTTCTATATTGTGCTTTTTAATATAATTATTTAAAAGCTTATTATCAAAAACTCTTTTCATAATTCCTCCTAACATGACCAATGTCATGTTCTGACTTTTATAAATATATTATTTTATTTATAGGAGTTTGTAAAGAGAGACTGGAGGATATATTATGAAATATGAAGTTATATTATTTGATGCAGATGAAACATTATATGATTTTAAAAAATCTGAAAGAGAAGCATTAAAAAACACAATGATTAAGTTCAACATAAAATATGATGAAGCTTATCATTTAAAAATTTATCAAGAAATAAATACAGTTTTATGGAAAGAATTTGAGCAAGGACTTATTACACAAGAAAAATTAAAGGTAGAAAGATTTAAAAGATTATCAGATAGATTAGCAGTAAGTTTTGATGAAACTAACTTTGCAAAATTATATATGGATTATTTAGCCCATGGTTCATTTTTATATGATGATAGTATGGAGCTTGTAGAAACACTAAGCAAATCTTACAGACTTGCTATAGTAACTAATGGCCTTACCGTAGTTCAAGATAAAAGAATAAGAAAATCTGTTATAGCAAAATTCTTTGAGACTATAGTAATATCTGAAGAAATATTAATATCGAAACCAAATCCTAAGATTTTTGAACATACCTTAAAAAATATGAATTTCTTAGATAAGAGCAAAGTTTTGATAGTTGGAGACAGTTTAAGTTCTGATATACAAGGCGGGATAAACTTTGGCATAGATACCTGTTGGTATAATCCTAAAAAGATTATAAATGAAACTTCAATAAAACCTACCTATGAGATTTCTAGTTTTGATGAACTTAAATCTTTGTTGCTTAATTTATAAATAATGGTAAAAAGGTATAGAATTAAATCTAATTCTATACCTTTTAATATTCAGTAATCTTAATTTATTTTGACAAATTATACTTTAATTAGGTGTAATACTTTATTTGATTTGTAATATTTCAAGTTATTTACAATTTATAATTATTATAAATTACATAGCTCTAGCAGGAAATATTGCATCTAAAACTCCAATAACGATAGCTGCCAATACTGCTCCTAAAATAGATACTCCCATATTAGGAACAAAAAATTGTGCTACGTATATTATTATTGCTGCGATTATAAATCCTTTTATTCCTTTTCCAAAAGGAGATGCATCAACTCCCATAAATAATTCTACAAAATAGTCTGATACAGATATTACAACAGCAGCTATTAAAAATGACCACATTCCTCTAATGCTAAAACCTGGTGTTACATATGAAGTTATCATTAGAATAACTGCAACTAATATAAATCTTCCTATCCATCTTGTTAGACTAAAATCATTTACTCTTTTATTGTTAGCAGTTTGCATATAAAACACTCCTTTAACAAAATAATGTTTTGAATTTCTCATAAAATTTATAGGTTATTATTTTAACCTTATAATTATAAGTTAACCACTCTATTAGATAATATCCTTATAATATTATTAAAATTTATAATTAATAATTCAATTATCTTTTAATAAATCACGAATTTCTTCTAAAAGTGCTATATCATCAGGCTTTGAAGGTTCACCTCTTAAACTAATTGCTTGACCTTCTCTAAGCCTATTTATCATTTTTACAAATAAAAACAATATAATAACTACTAATAATAAATTAATTAAATTATCAATAAAGCTACCTATAGCAATGGAAGCACCATTGATGCCAATAGATATTCTATAGTCTTTGTAATCTGTAAAGTTAAGAAATATACTAACAACAGGCATAACTACATCAGATACTACAGATGCAATAAACTTAGAAAAAGTGTTTCCAATTACAACACCTACAGCTAAATCAATAACTTTACCCCTCATAGCAAAGTTTTTGAACTCATTAAAAAAATTATTCAAAATATAAACCTCCTACTTAAAGTACTTTAGTAGTATATACTGAGATTTATTGTATGCAAACTCTGTAATATTATTTATATATTTTACACTTGTACATTAAATCTGTTTTAAATTTAGCAATTAGATTCATTGTTTTGTAAAAGTCATAATCAATAAGGGTTTTGTGAATACAAATATAAATAGATTAATATAAGAATTACAATAATCACAAATCCTGTTATAGATCTCTTAATGAGCTTTTTATCATTATGTTTTATTCCATATATCAATCCTATGAGAAAAATTATTATTAATAATAAAACTAATATCATTTTAAATCTCCTTCAATCAAATTTATTTATATTTATCTATTTGATGTCAAAACTATTTTTATTTCACATTATCATTATATTTATATTATTTATTTAGTATGGTAAATAAATTATCTTTTATTTTTTAAAAATTTTAGTTTTAGCAATAATTTACTTAAAATCCACATCACTTGCTCTTAATGTTATGTAATCATAATCATACTCGTTGTTACTACTTATTCCTATGTGAAATTCATATAACTCATCCACCATATATATTTCATCATAAATCCAGTATGAATTTTCCTCCAAGTTATTTTCTATAATCTGGCCATTTCTGTAAATTATCTTGTTTATATCTGTGAAACCACCACTATTATCAAGATCAAAGACAATATCATCTCCAACCTTTTTCACACTTAAAATTTTGCAATCATGAAAATCATAATTATCCAAGATTTTCTGTGGAATTTGTTCTTCTATCATTTTAAAATAATTGAAGTAATCCTCCATTACTTTTTCTGTTGTTTTTTCATTTTCTTTGCAATATTTTTCTATTCTCTTTTTAATATCTTTTGATGCCTTGTTAAGAGCCAAGACTCTTATATCTGCCACATCTTTTAGTATATCCTTTGGTAAATTGTTTTTTAAAAATTCTATTTCATATCTATGATTTTCGGCAAATTGCTCTGTCAATTTTAATTCATCATATTCTTCCATTTCAAAGTTTTCTGATGCTTCTCTTTCCTCTTCTAATATGCTATTTCTAAGGTGTTCTACTTCTTCTTGTGACATAAATTCACTTACACTTACCATATTACCTTTTTCATCCATAACAGATATTTCGTCCCAATCTGTTTCGTCAAATTCATCTTCTTCCATCATTTCACATATTTCTTTTTGCTCTTGTAAAAAGTTCTTCAATTCTTTTTTATATAAATCTAGGTAGTATGTTTCATCAAATTTTTCTGCTTTTTTTGTAGCTCTCATTAACAAGTGTATGTCAGTTCTCCCCATATCCCTTTGATATTCTTTTGTAAAAAATTTCATAATAGCTTCCCCTTCTTTAAAATTTTTAATTATTACAAATTAATATTTGTCCAAACTCATTTTTACCAGATTATAGTCTTGCACATGTTCAAATTATAATTTTTATTATACCTCTATATAAAAGAATGTTTTGATAATATTTTAGCATTTATGGATAAATATATCCTATTTTACTACTCACAAGGATTCTTCTTTCCAGTAGCTTCAAAATAATAAATACCCCATTGACGTATAGACTGAATAATGGGAATTAAAGTAGAACCCAATTCTGTAAAAGAATATTCAGTTTTTGGTGGCACCACAGGATATACTTCCCTATGAATTAAGCCATCTGCTTCTAACTCTCGTAGCTGTATAGTTAACATTCGAGGAGTTGCGTAAGGAATAAGTTTCTGTAATTCACTAAATCGTTTCGCTCCATCAATTAAATACCATAAAATAATCGGTTTATACTTACCACCTATAAAGCATGTTGCTGCATCAATTGTGCAATGGAATTTTCTTTCTTTCATCATATCCCCCCAAACTATCATTTATGATAGTATATATCAAAAATGTACGTACTTGCATAAACTAATTATTCTTTTATAATAGATATTAATTATAAGATTGTCAATTAACTATTATAATATAGTTGTTGTATTTAAATAAAAAACATTAAATAGGGGGAATTTTTATGAATAGGGAACTACCAATGCAAAAAAAATATGATAAATTAGGTCCAAATGTTGTTAAATCATTAAAAGAAAGACATTTTGATGCATATTACTGCACTACATCTCAAGAAGCACTTGAAAAGCTTTTAGAATTAATACCAAAAGAAGATGTTGTATCTTGGGGTGGATCTCAAACTTTATCTGAATTAAATATCCAAGAAACTTTAAAAGACAAAGGATATGAGGTAATAGATAGGGACTTAGCTAAAACACCAGAGGAAAGAATGGATTTAATGCGTAAAGCTTTACTTTGTGATACTTTCCTTATGAGTAGTAATGCAATTAGTGAAGATGGTCAATTATTTAATATAGATGGAAACGGAAATAGAGTTGCAGCCATGTGTTTTGGACCTAAAAGCGTTATAGTTATAGCTGGTATGAACAAAGTTGTAAAAAGTGCTGAAGATGCTTACACTAGAGCAAGAACAATTGCTGCACCAGCAAATACTCAAAGATTTGATGGATGTAAAACACCATGTTATATAAATGGTGCTTGCTCAGATTGCAAGAGCCCAGATAGTATATGTGCCTATATGGTAGCAACTAGAATCTCTCGTCCAGCAAATAAGATTAAAGTAATTTTAGTAGGTGAAAATTTAGGAATGTAATTACCTTAAATCGCTTCGTAATGTATTAAAATTGCTAACTTATCTATATTATATTATTCTATCCTTGCAATTTAAAACGTATCACTTAATTGTGATACGTTTTAAATTACACTATTAATCAAAATTAGCATCCTTACTTGTGATATAGTCACTGTTATTTATTCTAAATAACTAAACTTCATTCTTTTGAGCTATTTTTTCTGTGGTTCTTTGGTTTATTTCTTTCTTCAGCTCTTTTAAATAAGGAGAGAATTCCACCTTATCCGCACCATAAGTAAACTGTAAGTCATATTCTAACGGAATCCAAGTACTAATATCCGCCTCGTTATGCTGGATGACTGCTTCTAAATTATCCAATGCTTTGTAAAGCTTTGCTTCATCAGTCTTACGTTCATTCATTTCCTTTAAAAGCTCTGTGAATTCCTCACGATAAGGAGTAGGGAAAGTTTCAATCCATTGGAAAAATATCTCATCCTCTTTTTCACTATCTTCTTCTTTTTTCTCAAAAGTAGGAATATCACCAGTAAAGGCTTCCCCTAAATCATGGATCAAACACATATGAATTACCTTGTTCATATCAATCTCTGGAAATTCATCACGCATTAATAATGCCATTAATGCAATACGCCAGCTATGTTCTGCTACACTTTCATGGCGTCCGCTCGATGTCCATGAGTGCCTAGTATTGCATTTTAATTTTTCTGCAACTGTTAATATTTCTAGAAATGTTGCTGTATTCATACGAAGTTCCCCCTAGAATTTTTATTTATGAAATATTATAACAAATATATATAAATAAGACTATGCCATTTGTCTAAAAGTAAAATAAATCAAATATTGAAAAAATATGAAACTTCAATATTTATATTACTCTATAAAAAACTTCTTGAGCAAATAGTATAGGTACATTTTTATTTCTTTCAAATATATCTCTATAATTTTCTACAGGAACTTTCTGTTCCCCTACATAGGTCGATACTTCTAGAGTTAGTCCTGGTTTTTCATAATTTTCAATAAACCAATCCTTATATCCACTACCTGTGACAGGTTGTTTTGTTTCTTCTAAGACATATCCTGTCTCCTTAGATATTTTACTAGCTATAGCAAAATCCCTTTCTATATTTAATTGATTATACTGATAGTAAATTATTTCTCCTGAAGAATGATAAGAAATTGTACCGTCAAATAAGTATTTTTCTGTCAAGCATTTTAAGGCACAGGTTTCTGGTTCTGAGAAATAATATGGACCTTTATAAAAAGCATATTGTGGATGGGCTACACTATCATCAGCTGGGTACTTGGTTGGATAATTTCTATTTAAATCTACTCCATTTATATTAGCTTTCCAACGTGGAAACAATTCTTCTTTTAGATAGGGTTTATATTTATACTCTGAAGATACATATTTACCTCCGTTTATTACTAAATCTGCACCATCTGGATTAACTAATGGCACAAAAACAAATGTTACATATTTTAAAAGTTTATTAATACTCATATTATTTATACTTTTGTCCATTTTATATAATTTTAAAAGATAGTTGATTTGATCTAGTAGCAATATTGTTGTAATAGCTTCTCTAGCATGGTGTGTTCCTTGAATTAATATTTTTGTACTTCCTTCACCTATAGCTATGGATAGTATAGGTGTTCCTTGTACTGATTCCCCTATTTTATTTAGACTTAATAATTTTTCATTATGCTTGCATAGATTATAAATAGCTTCGTTGATGCCTTTGGAAAAGTGTCTAGATTGGTATAAGTTTATATAACTTTTAATACATCTATTCATCATTTTATCACTCCATTATTACATTTTTGTGCATATATAATATGTATTCTATAATATTTAAATAAATTACTGTATAGATAGAGGATTTGGAAATTGAAATCATTAAACTAAGTGTTATTGAAATTTAACCTAATTAAAGAGGGAAAATATATCTCTCTTTGGTATGTAGTAAAATAGTAGTTTATTACTTTTTATTATTTTTATAATATCTTACGCCAATATATCCAATTATAAGAACTATTACAACTACAAAGTAAATCCAAGGAAAAGTTTCAATACCCATAATTATCCCTCCTTTTTTATATGTAATACATATGAAAATCAAATAGCATAGAGTTTCTAGTTCATAATATATTATACCAATTTTTTCCTAAGTGTATGATAGGTTTCTAGTTTTAAAATCTCTTATTCTAGTATTGGAAGCTGTTACTGGTATAACTGACTTCTTATGTCTACTATAAAAGAAAAGATAAGTGCTATATTAAAATAATGTATTTATAATATACATTATTCTTTTTTTAAAAATGATAATTAAATAATAGACATATATATTTATTGTAGTTTACTATCTAATTAATAAAGATTGTAAATAGAAGATAATATCAATAATGATCGGCTGATACGCTAAGTATTTTTGACAATACTCTAAATCTAAGGAGGATTAATTTATGAAAAAATTATTACTATTAGGATGTGTATTTATAATATCCATTTTTTCAGTCTCCTGCAAGTATAATACTACACAAGATAAAATGATTATAACTAGAAATTATACATCTGAAAGTTACATAAGCGGAATGGGTATGGATTATCAAATAAAAAATATACCAAAAGGAAAATATAATATCAGCTTATATTCAAAAGAGTTTAAAAAAGGTAATTATATAAAAGAAGAACCTTTATATAATGCAACTTTAACTTTTGATAGAAATGTAGATAAAGTCAATTTAAGTATATATGAAGAAGACGAAAATATTAAGGTATCTATAGGGGATTCCAACACAAATGCAACCTTAGACTTTTTTAAGGATGCCAGTGGAATAGCATTATTTGGATTAGATATAGAAAAAAAAATAGTAGCTAACAATGAGTTACCTATTATAGGATACATTGTAGGCAATGAGGTAAAAAACATACAAAGCACAAATATTGATGAAATTTTTAAATATAAATCTACTGGTGAAATTATAATTTATTTAAAAATTGATTAAGGTAGTAACAAAGAGCAAGTTAAGTGAAAACTTAACTTGCTCTTCCCTAAATACTATAATTTTTATGCTCCAAGTTTATTAATTTCTACCTCAGAATCTTTCTTTGGTGACATTTTAGGCCAACCTAGTAGTATAAACACCACTCCAAATACTACCATTAACATAGAATACCAACTGTAAGGTAAAATTGAAGCTGGTGATATACCTGCCAAAGCACCTGCTGTTAGTAATTGACTTCCATATGGTAGTAACCCTTGGAAAGCAGATGAGAATAAGTCAAGAATACTTGCTGTTCTAGCTCTTGGAATATTAAATTCATCAGCTATATCTCTAGCTATAGGTCCTGCTGTTATAATTGATATAGTATTATTTGTTGTTGATATATCAATTAAACTTACTAATGCTGCTATTGATAACTCTGCTCCACGAGCAGTTTTAGTCTTTTTAGTTAAATTATAAAGTAACCAATCTATACCACCAAGATAGTTCATTAATACAACTAAACCACCAACTAATATAGCTATTAAAGACATATCTTCCATCCAAGTCATACCTTCATGAATAATAGCTAAAGATCCTATTAAAGTAAAGTCTCCATGCATAACCCCTATTATTACACCTGCAAGCACACCTACACTCATAACTGTTATAACATTTGCTCCTAATAGTGATAGTGCAATAACTATTACATAAGGAATCATATTTACAAAACTGTATTCTCCACTTACTCCAGCAAATGAACCATTTGTTGTTTGTAAGGCTAATAAAATTAAAGTAATAATAACTGCTGGTAAAACCATTAACATATTTGCCTTAAATTTATCTCTCATTGGTATATCTTGAGTACGAGTAGCTGCTATTGTAGTATCTGATATGAATGATAAGTTATCACCAAACATAGCTCCTCCTACAACAACTCCACATACTAAAGCCATGTTAAATCCTGTTGCATTAGCAAGAGATATGGCAATTGGCATTAAAGCTGATACTGTTCCCATTGAAGTTCCCATAGAGAAACTTAATATACATCCTATAAGGAATAAACCAGGTAATACCATATTAGATGGTAATATACTTAAACAAAAGTTTGTAATAGAATCACTAGCATGCATTGCACCAACTATTCCATAAAATGCTCCTGCTAATAAAAATATTACTACCATAAGTATTAATGTGTCATCTCCTGCTCCCTTACAAAGCATGGTAACCTTTTCTTCAAATGTAAGCTTTTCTTCACCTTTTTTATTTAAGACTAAAGCTACACCAATTGCAATTGATATACCTATCATTAAAGGCATATTATCAAAACTTCCTGTTCCTATACCAACGGCAAAGTACAAAATTAAAAATACGCATAATGGCACTAATCCTAAAAAACTTCCTTTTGATTTCTTACTGTTTTCCATTTTACTCTCTCCTAAAATATTTTTTGAAATTATTTCCTTTGTTTTTTACTTGATAAATATATCACACAAATAATTCGTCAACAATAAAAAACGACAATTTTCAATAATGCCCCTATGTGTATCAAATTTTTTTATAGTAATATTTTTATTTTTCAATTTATTGTTGTTTTTTGCAAAAATATAGGCTACCTCACCATTTTGGCGAGATAGCCTTGTTTTGCTTTAAATTTATTTACTTGGTGCAATACCTTTAATCAAAAGCTCTGTCCACTGAGCTGTGTAAGGAAGAATTTTTTGGTAGATGTGTGGGCTGGAGATACCTTCAACAAGTGCTTGGAAATAGATCATAAGAAATTCGTCTGAGTATTTCAAATCAACCTTACCTTCTTTGCGCCCACGATGGAATAAATCCAACATGAGACTGTAGCTTTCCTTGGTATATTCCTGCATTATCAAAGATAATCCTTCATCATCCTTCTTGGTGAAAAAATCCATTAAATCCAAATAAAACTGCTTATTAACTTTTTCCAGATAATTGATTTTATTCTGACTTATGGCAATAATGGTTTCTTCAAAAGGTTTATTTTCATCCATGATTTTTCGAGCTGTTTCTCCCATTTCATTCAAAAAACCCTTAAAAACCTCATAGATAAGATTTTCTTTACTTTCAAAATACTTAAAAATTGATGTTTTGCCAACATTGGAATTTTTGGATATATCATCCATAGTTAAATTTTCTATGCCAGCATCTGTATTCATCAAATGAAAAGTTGCTTCTAAAACTTGATTTTTCTTTTCCTGTGTTCGTTTTTCATAACCATTCATTGGCAATTCTCCCTTCTATATATCATAACTATAAAATATTTATAGAAAATTAGTTCATATTTCTCTTTTTTATAATTATATAATAATAGTTGTGAATTATCAAATAAGCAATAGTTCCAAATATTGTTTTTTAATTGACTATACTAAAAAAAAGTTCTATAATGAACCTATAAATGAACTTTAGTTTAAAATCAAGTTAAAAAAGTAATAATATGAACTTTTAATGCATTTATAGTTCATATTATTATGGCAAATTTTTAAACTTTGTTTTAAACTGGAAAGCACGTTATAAAACTATTTTAAATTATTTTTTGAAAGGAGCTTTAATGTTATGGAGGAAATTATAAAAGTTCAAGGCTTACAAAAAAAATTCGGTAAATTTAAGGCATTGCATGATGTTACATTCACTGTAAATGCTGGAGAAGTTGTGGGTTTTATTGGACCAAATGGTGCGGGTAAGTCAACAACCATTCGTACTTTGCTTGGAATTATCAAGGGTGATGCTGGTGATGTAAAAATTTTTGGCAAGGATGTTTGGAAGGATAGTCTTGAAATTCATAAGCGAATTTCTTATGTTCCAGGAGATGTGGCTCTTTGGGGAAGTTTAACAGGTGGAGAAATTATTGATTTATTTATTAAATTACATGGTGGTGGAGACAAAGAAAAGCGTGACTATTTGATTAAACGTTTTGAATTGGATCCTAAGAAAAAGGCAAAGAGCTATTCAAAAGGAAATCGCCAAAAAGTTGGTTTAATTGCCGCATTGTCAGTTGACTCTGATTTGTATATTTTTGATGAACCTACTTCCGGTCTTGATCCTTTGATGGAAGCCGTTTTCCAAGATGAAGTTGAAAAAATCAAAAACAAAGGTAAAGCAATTTTACTATCTTCTCATATTTTGAGTGAAGTTGAACGTTTAGCAGATAAGGTAGTTATTATTCGTCAAGGAAAAGTTGTTGAAACTGGAACATTGGATGAGTTGCGTCACTTAACTCGTTCTACAGTTACTGTGGTAACAGAAGGTGATGTGGGTCATATGAAATCTGTTAAGGGTGTCCATGATTTCAAGCAAGTAGGCAATCAAGCCACATTCTCTGTGGATAATAAATATATTAATGATATTTTATCTCAAGCGGCAAAATTAGGTGTTAAAAAGTTTGAATCTGTGCCACCAACGCTTGAAGACCTATTCATGCGTCATTATGAAGTCTAAGGGTTGAAACGGAGGTAATATTATGAAAGAAAAATTTGCACGTTGGGGTGCTCTATTTGTACAATATTTGAAACGTGATTGGAAAAAAATAATCATCTGGATTTTAGGTTTAGGTTTGTTTTCAGCTGGTTTTGTTCCAGCCTTTGAAGAAATTAGTAAGGGGCAAGGTTTACTAGGAATGTATGAAACCATGAAAAACCCTGCTATGATTTCAATGGTGGGTCCCACACCAGTAGACACAGCAGTTGATTATACTTTGGGGGCAATGTATGCTCATGAAATGTTGTTATTCTGTGGTTTATTTGCCATGATAATGTCTGCTTTGCATGTGGTGAATCATACTCGTAAGGAAGAAGATTATGGCCTTACTGAACTAGTACGCTCCTTTCAAGTAGGCCGTCAAGCTAATTCCCTTGCTGTGATTACTGAAATAGTACTCATCAATATTTTATTAGCCCTTTTTATTAGTGGCCTTATGAATAGCTTTGGTGCAGATACTATTTCTGCCAAAGGATCATTATTATTTGGTGCATCTGTTGGAATGGCTGGTATTTTGGGAGCTGTAATTGCATTAGTTATGGCGCAAATTATGCCATCTTCATCTGGTGCAACTGGTTCATCTTTGAGTATTATAGGTTTACTATATATTGTTCGTGCTGGTACAGATATATCAAATATTGATTTCTCCATGATCAATCCTATGGGTTGGATTTATTTGACTTATCCATTTACTGAAAATAATTGGTTACCCCTAGTTTTTGCTATAATCTTCAGTATCATCCTAGTGATTATTGCCTTTGCACTTGAAGGCGGTCGTGATATGGGTGCTGGTTACTTACCTGAAAGAGAAGGGAGAGCAACAGCAAAAAAATCATTGTTGTGGATACCTGGTTTATTTATTAAGCTTAACAAAGGCGTAATAATTAGCTGGTTAGTTGCTTTTGTAATTATGGGAGCAGCCTATGGTTCCATTTATGGAGATATGCAGACATTTATTGAAAGTAATGAAATGATAAGTCAAATGTTTGCCATATCAGGTGTTTCAATCGAAGAATCATTTACTGGAACTATTATGATGGTCATGATTGCATTGGTTTCTATTTTACCAATTGCCATTGTTAATAAACTTTTCTCAGAAGAAGTAAGGCTACATTTAAGTCAGCTTTATTCAACAAAAGTGTCTAGGGCTAAGCTTTACTGGACCAGTGTTATTTTGGCAATTATTACTGGAGTAGTGGGAATTTTGCTAGCTTCAGTTGGTCTGGGTGGTGCAGCAATTTATGTAATGGATAATAGCTCATCTATGAATATGGGAGATTTTATTGTAGCAGGTTATAACTTCTTGCCTTCTGTGTTGTTCTTTATCGGACTTGCAGCTTTGGCTTTAGGTTGGACACCAAAACTAGGTAAAACTATTTATATATATCTTGCCTATTCTTTTGCTTTAAATTACTTTGGCGGAATTTTAGACTTGCCACAATGGTTTTCAAAAACAGCTGTTCAAAGTTGGATTCCACGCATGCCAATAGATAAGTTTGATGGACAAATATTTATTACTATAACAGTGATTAGTATGGTCTTGATGATATTTGGCTATATTGGATATAGCAAACGTGATATGATTGAAGGCGCTTAACAGGACAATAAGGTCATTTGAATATACTCTTGGGTTTTCTTTAGAAAAATACAATTGGAGTGTATTTCAAATGACCTTTTATTTGATAATCTCAACTGGAATACGTTTATTTTTTAATATTTATATAAACTTTTTTAATTTAATCATGAAAGTTTGTCTAATATATTTAAAATAAGCATAAAAAAATTTATTCTATTGTTTTTTCTGTTAAAGATATATATAATAAAATAGTACTATATAGTACTATTTTATTATAGGAGTGTAATTTATGGAAAATAAAATAGGTGGATTATTAATAAATAAAATCAATTACTTATCAGGTAGAATATTTACAAAATTAATGAAAACTACTACATCACCAAATATAAATCATGCCCAGGGTAAAATTTTATTTGTATTAAGTAAAAAAAATAAAATGTCTATTAATGATTTATGTACAGAATTATCTCTTAGTAAATCTACCTTAACTAGTATGTTAGATAGACTTCATTTAAGTGGATATATTTCAAAACAAATTAGTGAATTAGATAAAAGAATAACTTTAGTATCTATAACAGATAAAGCAATTGAAGAAGTTAAAATTTATGAAAACACAGTTCATAAAATGGAAAATATATATTATAAAAACTTCACAGATAAAGAAATAATAGAATTTGAAAATTATTTAAATCGAATCTATAAAAATCTAGAAGAAGTAAAATAATGGGGGGAAATTTATATGAGTAAAATAGTAGCATTTGTAGGTAGTCCAAGAAAAAATGGAAATGTAGATACAATAATTCAAAAAATTTTAGATGGAGCTGAATCTTCTAACTCAACTATAAAAAAATTCTATCTAAATGATATGAATATAAAAGGATGCCAAGGATGTCTATATTGTAGAAATATACATGGTTGTGCAGTTAAAGATGATATGCAAATAATTTATGATGAAATAAAAGATGCTGATTATGTAATAATAGGATCACCAGTATATATATGCCAAGTATCAGCTCAAACAAAGCTTATGCTAGATAGATTATACCCTTTAACTACAATTGATAAAGGCAAACATATACCTAGGTCCCATAAAAAAAAGCTTATAATGGTTTATACTCAAGCTGCTCCTTTTTCATTTTTATTTAAAAAATACTTTAAATATACTGCAAAACATCTAAAAGGAATGGGCCTTGAGCACTATAAAACATTAATTGCTACAAAAGCTTTTGAAAAAAACTCAACTAAGTCAAATAAAAAAATCTTAGATCGTGCATATAAACTAGGTCTTAGTCTGTTGCACTCATAGCAGATTCTGTAATTAGTATTTTTTCTGTTCTTATGACTATTAGTTAGCTTTCCATTTTCACCATTACTCTATGCCACAAATGTTTCTCCAAGAAACTTTCCCCCTACACTTTCCTCCTTATCCACAAACAGCTAACTGTTAAAAAATACTCTATGCCATCTGGATAATTAGGAAATTGGCCAAATCCAAATACTGCTTTCCCCCCAAGACATGTTACAGTTTTACGCTCAAATACTGCTGTTTTTCCTTTTGCTGTAGCTATAAATAATGGAACTACACAAAAAAAATAGCTTATCATTGAGATAAGCCCATTTTAAATAACTCTAATCTCTATTAAATTAATGTGAATACTATAACCTCAAACATATTGGCTGTAAAATGTGCTATTGCACTAACCCATGCATTTTTTGTTTTATGGAAGATGACCCCGTATAAAATACTATTTATAAAAGTAAAGAATAGGCCATATACTACTACAGTAGGATTTCCCCCTTTAAAATGACCTAAAGTAAATAATAAAGATGAAATGAATAAAACGGGTATAATAGGTAAGGCTTTGCTTAATTGATTTTGAAAGAATGCCCTCCATGCAATTTCCTCTCCCAAGGCAAAGACGAAAAATAAAATAACTGATGATATACTTATTTCAATTGGTACAAAGGCCCCTGCTCTTGCAGTCTCAAATTCAATATATTCAGGTAAAAATGATTTAGAAATTAGAATACAAACTGCATCCACAATTATAGGTAGTATAAGCCAGATCCATATCTTTCTATCTTTTAAATTAGTTCCAATTGACTTTATATCAAGTCCACTATCTTTCATTAACTGTTTTTCAAGAACCTTATTGATAAAGAAAAATCCAACTCCTATGAAAATACACGCTGATGAGATATTTAAGCCAAATAAATTTGTAAAAGATAGAATTCCCATTAAAAACATTACAATTATAGGCAACCTTTTTATATCTCCCATAGCTTCCCCCTGTTATATAAACAATTTTTACTACACATAATGGTACCAATGTGTAATAGTTTATATCT
This sequence comes from Terrisporobacter vanillatitrophus, assembly GCF_051148895.1. Lineage (GTDB taxonomy): Bacteria > Bacillota > Clostridia > Peptostreptococcales > Peptostreptococcaceae > Terrisporobacter > Terrisporobacter vanillatitrophus. The sequence goes on along the minus strand of NZ_CP154625.1, from coordinate 1,630,980 downwards.
AATTATATTATATCCTTTTATATAATTATACAAAAATTGGTTCTTTCTTTTTTTAATTTTGGATTTTTGTATAAACAAACCTAACCCCGAGGTTGACCCCGGGGTTAAGTTTAATTTTAGGTTAAATTTTATTAAAAATTATTAGGATTTATTGGCCATTTACCATACTTTCTGGCAGCACTCATCATGGCATCTATATTTTCAATTGGTGAATTAATAGGTATACCACAACCTGTACTTAGTAAGTATTTTTTAGGGCTATCATACCCATCTTTGATACAATTTTTTACAGCTTCATATACATCTTCCTTAGTACCAAGCATAATTGCTTCCACTGGGTCCACATTTCCTACAATAGGTAGTAGATGCCCTACTAATTTTTTTGTTTCTAATAAACTAACTTTATTATCTATACTTAACATATCACATCCAGTTTCCACTAAGTCTAGTGTCATGTGAGAAGTGTCTCCACAAACATGATATGCAACAGTTCTTCCATATTTATGAACATAATCTATTAATTCTTTTGTGTATGGAAGTACAAATTCTCTATAAGTTCTCTTGTCTATTAGTGTACCTGAAGCAATTGGATCACATAATGATATATCTGATCCTGCTTTTAAAAAGTCTTCCATTACTAACTTTAAAGCATCTGTACTAAATCTCATTAATTCATGAACTTTTTCTGGTTCTTTTCTAATTGATCTTAATAATTTTTCCACTGGATAAAGACTTCCTGCTGCTGTTATTGGACCAACCATACTAAATGATGGTTCCACTTCATCTCCACATTCATCTAGTGCTATATTATAGGCATCATAATTTAGTTGAAGCCATGGATCATTCTTTCTTTCAACTTTTGATAAATCTAAACCACTTAAATCATTAAGATTTTTTAAAAAGTGATCTATTATAGCTGGTACACTATCTTCTGGATTATTTGTTTTACTTCCTATTGCTGTTCCCACTCCATGTAACCCATATTCTATAGAAATACCATCATTTCCAAATCTTTTGTAACATGCAATTTGTGCATTGGCGTGATTTTTTGCACAACTAGTTTTTTCTCTAAATGTCATTCCTACTACCTTACCTGATATTGATGTAACAAAAGGCATTGTTGGTATTCTATCTATTTCTTTTCCTGAGAAAAAAGCTGCTGATCTTTCCCTCGGTGTCATTTGATCATCTTTATGCATTATATATTCCTCCTAAAATCCCCTATATTCTCAATTGGTTGGAAACTTCAAACATTTAGAAAATAATCTTTCGTATCCTTCAGATGCTCCAAGCTCCATATAATCCATGTTTTTTGCAAGTAATTCCATGTCACCTTTTGCATCTTTAGACATTAAAGCCATATATGCTCCTGTCTTAGATGAATTACCCACATAAACTATTTTTTCTTTCACTTCTTTTGGTAAAATTCCTGTTCCAACTAAACTATCTGCACTTACATGGGCACCAAATTGCCCTGCAATCATAACGCTTTCCAAGTCAACCATATCTATATTTGCTTTTTTCAGTAAAGCATAAAATCCTGATAATATGGCTCCCTTAGCTAGTTGAACTTGTCTAATGTCACCTTGTGTTATTAAAAGTTTTTCATGCCCATCAACTAAAATAAATTCTCTTTTTTTATCATTAAGTTGTAATTTATTTAATCTATAATCTTCTTCATCTAGATTATCTAATTTTATAAAAGCTCCGTTATCTTTTACTATACCTGTTTTAAGCAATTCTTTTACTACAGCTAAAATTCCACTTCCACAGATACCTACAGGCTTTTCATTTCCAATTATTTTTATTTCATTTTCTTTCTCATTAATAATCACATCTTCTATGGCACCACCTGCTGCTCTCATTCCACAGCTTATATTCATTCCTTCCAAAGCTGGCCCTGCTGCACAAGAACAACATAGTAATTTTCCTTTGTTTGATAAAACTATTTCTCCATTTGTTCCTATATCTATAAAAAGTATATTATCCTTTGATTTTTCCAATTCACACACATAGGCTCCTGCCACTATATCTGCTCCTATATATGCAGATACTGATGGTAAACAATAAAGTCTAGCCTCCCTACAACCAATTAATCCTATATCTCTTGCTAAAATATCTTTTGCTTCAACAAATATGGGTGCAAAAGGTGACTTACCTATAGGTTTTGCATCTATTCCAAGTAACATATGCATCATGGTACAATTGGCTGCCACAGAAATTTCGTAAATATTTTCTATATCAATTTTTGTTTTTTCACACATTTTACTTATCATTTCATTAATAGAATTTACTATGGATTTTTGTAAATTTTCAATTCCATCTTTTCTATTTTCCAGTTCATAAGTAATTCTTGTAAGAACATCTAGACCATAGGTTTTTTGGGCATTAATCATGGATTCTACACATAATTCTTCCCCTGTATTTATATCTATTAAAGAGGTTACTACTGTTGTAGTTCCTATATCTATGGCAACTCCATAAATTCTATCTCTAGTATCATTTTTTTCCAAATAAATTAATTCTTCATTATTAAAAACTGCTGTAAGTATTTCATCTTCACTACTTATATTTTTTAATAATTTCCAATCTAATTTTTCCACATTTACCTGTCTCAATATTTCATTTTCTAAAGGTATTTGATTTTCCAATGTAGCTTTTTCAAGTTTTATAAGTTTTTTGTGTATAGATGGATTAAATTGAAACTTTGGCATATATCCACTACTTAATACTTTGTGTTTTCTTTCTTTTTGTAGTAATTCTATACTTATATCTTCTTTTGGTTTTACTAAACAAGAAAGGCGTATATTTTCTTTTATCTCTTCTTCCTTTAGGAATTTTTTTTCTGTTTCTGATAAATCTCCTAAATCTCCAGAGACAAGTTTTATTTTACACTTTCCGCAAACTCCCTTTCCATTACAAGGGTTATCTACAAATATATTTTCTTTTAGTAAAATATCCATTAAGGTATTATTTTCTTCAAATTCTACAGTTTGTTCTTTATTATTTATAAAAATCTTAGGCATTTACTTCTGTCTCCTCTTTTTTTAATGTAGCAAGTATGGCTTGTATATTTTCAAGCGGAGATTTAGTTCCCAATCCACAGGCAGGAGATATAATATTTGAGCCATCTTTTATACATTTGTTTGTTAAAGAAGATATTTTTTCTGGTGTTCCAAATTCTAGAGCATAAGTACTTACATTTCCCATTAAGATTCTATCTGGTAAATTTTCTCTAGCACTTTTCATAGAAACTACAGAATCAAAACTAAGAGCATCACTCTTAATCATATTAACTTGTTTATAAACACTTCTCATTTGACCACAAATATGAACAATAGTTCCTATTTTTTCTTCTTGTAGCCCATCTATTATTTGATTTATATATTTAACCACAAATTGTTCAAAATCCTTTGGACCTAAAATTTCCCCACTTCCACTTGGATCTGATATGGCTATAACATCTGCTCCTGCATCTATTTGTGCCCTTGCAAATTTAATTATTTCCTCTGTTACAAAGTTCATAAATTCATGTGCTTCTTTATTTTTCTTTCTTAATTCTTTATAAAAATCAACAGGTTCCATAAGAGAACTTGCCGTACTTATTGGTCCTGTAATATTTCCTACTATAGGTACATTTTCATTTTTTTCTTTTAATATTTTTATAGCATCTAATACAACTTTTTCTCTGCCTTCATTAAGATTCATAGGCTTTAATTTTTTATATTCACTTACAGATTCAATGGCATACTCAGTCACATGAGGTTCATATTCCTTAGTGCCTAAAGTTACTTTTGCTCCCAAAGCTTCTGCTTCTATGGTCATACAAAAAGGTACTCCATAATTTTCAAAGCACCCATTTTCGTAATTTGCTATTGCCAGGCTAGCCATTTTTTCTCCATTTAAATGAGCATTTGGCCAAAATATATTTGATTTATCCATCAACTGCGTTGTAATCATATTCATCATACCACCAGGACATATACATGGTGGTCTATCAACTACTTCTTTGTTAAATACTTTTTTTAATCGTTCCTTTGAAGTTATCATTATACCAACCTCGTCTTATTATATTTGCACTAAATTTTTATGATTTAAAAGTTCTTTAGCTACTCTTACTGCTTCTACAGCATTGCTTGAATATCCATCTGCTCCTATATCATTGGCATACTTTTGAGAAATAGGACTTCCACCTATCATAACTGTTACATTATCTCTGATTCCTTCTTCTTTTAAAAGATTTATAACTGTTTCCATTCCGCCCATAGTTGTAGTCATTAATGTGGACATACAAAGTAGAGATGCCTTTGTTTCTTTGACTTTTTCAACAAAATCTTTTAAAGGTACATCTCTTCCCAAATCATGCATTTCAAATCCTGCTGTTTCAAACATTATTCTAACTAGGTTTTTCCCTATATCATGGGTATCGCCTTCCACAACTCCTATAACACCTTTTATCTTTTGAGAATCTTCTTCCTTTGGTAAATGAGGTCTTAAAACATCAAGTCCTGCATACATGGCATCTGAGCATAATAAAACATCTGTTACAAAATACTCTTCTTCATCATATAATTTGCTGGCTTCATTCATTCCCTCAACTAATCCATCCATTATTCCATCAAAAGCCAAATGTCCTTCTTGTAAATACTCATTTGCTGCGTCTACAACCTCTTCATCTTCCATTTCAACTACACACTTTGCTAATCTTTCTAAAAGTTCTTTTTTTGATGACATAATATTGCCCCCTATTTTATTTGTTTTTATATTAGTTTGATTCCCTTAATCTTGCCTTCAGTCAATTGATAATTTATATTTTTTATACACATTTGACCTGCTATTTTTGTTTTTCCTATAACTTCAATACAGCCCTCACCGTATTTCATAGGTTTAGATAATTCTATATCATATAAACTTGCCTTATCTGTCCCAAGTAGTGCAAAGGTAGTTTTGGGACAAAGAAGTAATAAAGTATCTTCATTAATAAGCTTTTCTGCTTTTTTTAACAAAGGATATGTAAATCTTTCAACAGTTTCTTCAGCCATCTTAGGCCCTAGAATATTTACACCTCCTGATGAATCAGCAAAACTAATTAAATTTGCTCCAGACTTTTGTCCTTCTTCTATAAATCTAAGAATTTCACGTTGGAACTTATCAAAGATCTTTTGCATTTCTTCTGGTTGTTTTTTTAAAATTTTAAACACGTATCTGGCATCCATCAACACATTTAAAATTGTAAATGGTCCACTTATTTCTAGGAGCACATTTTCTCCTTCATTTCTCAATTTTCTACACGCTTTCAAAACTTCAGCAATTCTGCCTTTTGTAAAATCAATGCTAGGCAAATTCAACACTTCTTCTGCAGTTTTACAAATATACTCCTTTGCCCTAGGTCCAACTTTGTCATTGCCATAATTAATAATTCCTCCCATTGCCTCACCTTCAACAGTATGACAAAAAGGAAGTTCACAAAAATCTGCTTTATCATACTTTCTCAGTTCCTTTGCAATGGATGACATGGTATCACAGTACTTATAGGCATCGGGAAAACTTAGGTTTAAATTTTTAGTAATCTCTTCATTTATACCTGCTGAATTATCATAAGTGCAATTAAAATCCACAATTTTAGCCATGTTAATCCCCCCTTCTTTATTTTGCAAAATGGTTTTATACTCCTGTTTGTTTATAGGGTACCATATAAAAAAGATTTATAAAAATTGATAATTTTTATAAATACCTGTTATATATTGATTAAATTAATACTGGACGAAAAGGCTTTCATGGTTCTAGGATTCATCTTGGGGTTACTTGTACTTCGCTACCATGAAAAATTCTTCATTAATTTTTTCTAACTAAATTTTCTTGAACTTACAGATAATTAATTAGAAAAATATATATTTATATGTGGTATTATATATAGAGATAAATATACTTTTACCTAGATTGGAGAATTAATATGAAAGATAAATATATTATTTATTTTATTAGTAGAACTAAAGCTAATATGATAAAGTTTATTGAAAATAAATTAAAAGAAAATGATTTAACTGAATTAATACCAACACATGGTAATGTATTAACTGCTCTTTATGAAAGTGACAAAAAACTAACCATGAAAGAAATAGCTAAAAAAATTGGCAAAGATAAATCTACAGTTACTCCACTAGTAAACAAACTTATAAGTTTAGGATATATAGAAAAAGAAAAGTCTACTATAGATAAGCGAGTTACTTATATAAGCTTAACTGAGAAAGCTAGAGATATTGAAGATAGATTTAATTTTATTTCATCACAAGTAAGAGAAACTGCTTATAAAAATTTTACTAAAGAGGAAAAAGAAGAGTTTTTAAGATTACTTAGAAAGCTTAATTCCAACTTTAAAAGTGAAAATGAAAAATAAAAATGCCTCCATGATAAGGGGGCATTTTTGTATATATATTATTTATTTCTAGTCTATAAATGTTACTACTTCGTCAAGAGGTTTACGAGGTGGTTTAGGAGCTGTTTCTTCTTGAGGAACTCCTAAAGCTATCATAGACATTAATTCAAATCCTGGCTTTTCAAAACCAATTAACTTCTCAATTTCTGCTTTAGCATGAGTAGGTCCTGTCATATAACAAGTTCCATATCCCATTTCTGTTGCAGCTAGTAAGAAGTTTTCAACGGCAGCCCCTATTCCTTGAGCTGCTGATTGTGTTGATACTAACATATCTAATACTTCTTGAGATGCATTATTTTCTTTTAGTATTTTATACTCTATCATTTTGTATTCTGAACCATATACCATTATTACTACTGGAGCATTTTTAAAACATGTATAATACTTTATTACACTCATATGTATTTTTCTATCTTTTTCAGTTTTTGCTATTTCACCTAATTTTTCATGACTTTCTGTTACTATATCAGCCATTTTATTAATCATTTCACGATTACTTAATACAACAAAGTTCCAATTTTGTTGATGCTTTGGTGAAGGAGCTTCAGTTGCTAATTCTAACATTTTTAATATATCTTCTTTTGGTACTACTTCATCTTTAAATTTTCTTACGCTCTTACGTGCATATATTGCTTCTGATACATTCATCTTTTTTCTCCTTTATTTCAATAAACTAATTTGATGTCAAACTAATCTTACACCAAAAAAGGTTTGACGTCAAACTTTTTGTTTATATAATTTCCTTGTAAATAAAAAATATGCGCATACGCTCCTATCCTTTAGTTCGTAATATATTAAAAAAATACTTACTTCCAAATTACAAATCTATCTCTTTTCTGATAATAATTCAAATGTATATCCTTCTGATTGAAGTTGCTCTACTATAAGCTTAATTGATTCTAAAGTCTTACCTGTACTGTCATTCATAGGATGTAATAATATAGATTATATACCGAGCAAACTATCAATGTGATTCAGATTAAATTTTATTAGACAGCTATAAATTACAAATATAGATTATATCTCTTAAAATAGAGGCGGCAGCAGCTGTAGTACCTGATGCTCCACCAATCAATGTCAGTTCACCTAGTGTATCTGATACATACCTAACTGCCTTATTTTTGCCGTCTACATTATAAAAAGTATGTTCTTTATCCAACTTCTCGGGTCTAACCACCATATTTAGCTCTTTTCCTTCTCTCATTGTTCTTCCAATAAGTTTATATCTCTTGCCTTCTTTCTGAGCAATTTTGATATCTTCTGGCGTTAAACCTGTAATTCCTTTTATTCTTATTTCAGATAATTTTTTATCTTCCTTCATAATTACATTTGTAAGAATAAGCAGTTTAAATGCAGTATCCCATCCTTCTACATCAAAATTAGGGTTAGCTTCTGCTATTCCAAAATCTCTTGCTTTTTTCAGTGCAATTTCGTATGTACAACCAGTATCCTCCATCTCTTTTAATATATAATTTGTTGTGCCATTTAAAACACCCTCTATGGAGTAAATTTCCGAACCTGCCATTTCTATTACCCCTCCGTTAACAGAAGGTAACGCTCCCCCGCAAGTACATCCAATTCCCAAATGTACACCATTTTCTTTTGCAATCTTATCCAGTTTCCTATAGCTGTGTACAATGGGTCCTTTATTACCTGTAACTACATGTATTTTATTTTCTAATGCTTTTAAAATATAAGTTAATGCTGGCTCTCCTGTCTCCTTGTTAGTAGATGTTAACTCTACTATTAGATCTATATCTTTTCTTTGTAACATAAAATCAGGAGTAATTGTTATATCTTCATAAGTATCTTCAATTATACTTTTTCCATCTTTAGAAGTAGCTAATAATTTAGCGCAATCTATTCCATTGGGATTATAGATTCCTCCCTTAGAATTCATAATATATACTACTTCAAGGTCAATTCCCTGTTCCTTAAGTGTGGAACTCTTATCTACAATTAGCTTTATAAAAGCTTTTCCCACACCACCGTATCCAAGTAGTCCAATTCTCATATTATTTTCTCCTTCCCTATACTATCTTCACATTAATTCTTCAACAATATTTTTTCATTATTTTTGTTTCCATAAGTATATATTTTCAAAGTAATCACCTCTACAAATTTCTATTTATCTATAGGTTATCAGATATATCTCTATTTCGCATTATATAACAATTGTACTACTATAAACTTATAGGTGTAGGTAGCGTTATTGTCTTTGAAATTATTTGTAGTATTTATATATATTTATCAACTTAAGCAACGCGATAAAGATAAATATATAATAAAATAATAAAAATTTCAAATACTAAATAAGAGGTGAAAAAATGGACGCAATAACAATGATAAAAGAAAGAAGAAGTATTCGTAAATTTAAAAATGAAAAAGTTGATAGAGAAATAATGAAAGAGATAGTTTCTATTTGTAAATGGGCTCCATCATGGGTAAATTATCAGGTGGCAAGATATACATTAGTTGATGATGAAGAAATTATTAAACAACTTGCTACAGAAGGAGTTAATGGATTTGTATATAATATGGATACATTAAAAACTGCAAAGGGTGTTGCTATATTAAGTTTTATAAAAGGTAAAAGTGGAAAATTAGATGAAGATGAGTATGCAACTTCAAAATCTGATGTTTGGGAAGTTTTTGATGCAGGTATAGCATGTCAAACATTCTGTTTAGCAGCACATGCCAAAGGCGTTGGGACATGCATTATGGGAGTCATTAATGATGAATCAATTTCTAAAATTGTAGACTTACCAGAAGAGGAAACTGTAGCAGCGCTTATTGTTTATGGTTATGAAGATGGACATCCTGCTCCAACTCCAAGAAAAGATACTGATGAAATAATGCGTTTTTTTGATAAATAAAAAACCGTGAAAAGAGAGTTATATATATTAACACCTAATTTTAAAAAACATTGAAAAATAAAAGAAGTGATAGATTATAAATGTATGATCTATCACTTCTTTATATATTCATTAGTTAGCATTTTATTAAAATTGTTTATCAAATCTACTCAATAATTTGTAATTTTTATAATCAGCTTTACATATTTTTTCTGCATTTTATCATTAAAAAGTTTACTGGAGGTTTATGGGGATTCTCCTTAGATATTTCATCAATCTCTACAAATTCTATAAGCCCATAGCTTCCAAACTCTTTCTCTATTGACTTAGAATCATAGAAAAACAGTTTTACCCCATAGGGTGCTTCATAATAATTTTCAGCAAGCTTCTTGCCCTTACCGTACATTGGAGATTTTTGTGAAATAGCCGTAAAAATCATATACCCACCTGGTTTTAAATGATTATAGCAATCATTTATAAACTTTTTTCTTTCATCTTCATTTAACAAATGAATAAGTGCATAGCTAAATACGCCATCATATAGTTTATACTCAAAAGGCATATCTGATACTGATCCATGATAAATCTTATTATTAATTCCATTTTGTCTTGCTATATTAATAGCTGTTTGAGAAATCTCGATTCCTGTAACCTCCATATTATAATCAGTAAATGATTTTACATTTCTTCCATATCCGATACCCGGTATTAAAATATCCTTTATATTATTTTCAGCAAAGTAATCTGCTACTATAGTTGCAGAGTCTGCTGGCTCAAATCCCCACATTGCTTGCTTTTCTACAAAACTTTTTTCCCAAAATTCAGTCATATGCACATCTCCTTTAACAAAGTATATTTTTTTATTCTAAATATTATCAACAAGCTATTTATATCGAAAATACAATTATTTAAATTAAATATATTATAGACTGTATTTATCTATAATTAAAGTATAAAAACACCTATGAAATAAAGGTATTTTTATATAATTTCAATTATCTTTTTATTCTTAAGATAAGTTTCCATTACACCTTCAGCTTCCCACATAGCCTTTTGTATTTTACACTCACTATTTTCATCCATTTCACATGTAAACATGGGACTGCTTCCTTCTGTTGCCTTAATTACATCTAAAAGTGAAATCTCTTCTTTATTTTTACGCAAAATATAACCACCATTTAAACCGGGAGTTGATTGAATCAAACCAGCTTTTACCAACTGTGTTAAAATCTTTGATAAATAACTGGGTGAAATATTAAAATGCGTTGCCAAAGGATGCAAGCTTAAATTATCTCTTTTATCATACTTAATCATATATGCAATTATATGTAGTGCATAATTAGTGGCTTTGGTATATTTCATACTAATCCCTCCATGTATCATTAATCAGACATTACAGACTGTATTTATCTATAATATACTTATTCATATTTTTTGTCAATACTTTTTAATGATTAAGTAAAGTCCTAAGGAGTTTATAAAAATTTATGTGTGTAATTTTTTAAGCATAAAAAAGAGGATATCAAGATAATACCCTCTTTCTTCACAATATATTAATATTAAGAACTAATTCTCTTAACCTATTATATAAGTTTTTTAAACGAGGACGATAGCATCTATATACTACTACTTTTCTATATATACTTATCATAAGTTTCTTATATGAAGATAAGATACATTTATCAATAACTTCTAAATGTATCTCAAAAATAATTATCCATTATTTTATTCTTCCAAGTTATACCACTCTTTATATACTTTGTTAGTAGCATGTATTTAGTCGATGGCTATATATATAACTGCTTGTTTGCCTCATCAGTTACTAATTGTCTAATTTCATCAAAATATAGCTTTTTAAATCGTTTTTTATCAACTTTCTCATCTATGTATTTTGCACATGTTTCATCATATGCATTAAGAACATCTTCATGAGCCGATTCAATTAATGCCTGAAATAATTCATCATCTGCTTGAACTGCTTTATCCTGATAACGACTTCGCGCAGAAGAAATTAATTCTCGTATTTGCATTTCTACTTGGCCTTTTTGCATTTCATTAGCTGTATTTGCTTCGGATTTCAATGAACAAATTAATATATAATTAATGATATTCCTACTCAGATCATAATTATTATAAATTTCTATAATATAGATTTAAAATTACTCTCCTATAAAAGATTTAAATTTCTTACAAAAGAGCCTCTATCTTCTTGTCAACATTATCAGTTCCTTTTATTCCCAACATAGGAATATCCATACCTTCCACTTCAAGACGTTTACTAATCTCCTCCATAAATAGCCCTTTACCATCAATCTCTTTATTATAATCAGATGTAGTCTCAACACCACAATTAGGAGAACGATTAGCCCCTATTATGCCAATTATCTCAAATCCATACTTTTTATATTCCATAATCTGCTGCATCACATAATCAACTAACCCTATCAATTTTTTATATGTATCAGTTTTATGCATCTCTTTTCTAATTCTAGTGTTCTCTTCCACAACTGGACTATCTGAACCATCTACATTTCCTCTATCAATACCTAAACAACTAAGTTCAGGACATGGCAATTGAACAATTCCAATATCTTCATCAAGAAATATCTTAATAATATCTTTAAAAGCTGCAGGATATACTGCTGTTCCGTCTGATATTGAATTTTGATTTAATAAACAATGTGCTATAAACACTACTCTTTTACTTCTTCCATCTGTAAACATAAAATCCCCCTTATAAATTTTTCTTTATCTAAATAGTATCAGAAATCTACTTAACAAATCTGAAACTTATGTGTTAGTTTTTTAATTGAGGCTTTATTTTTTACTGCATATATTAAACTACCAGACAAACCTAAAATCCCTAACACCATTAATAATATGACACATATTTTACATCATACCATATTTATACAGTTGAACTAGTTTGCAAGGAAACTAAATTTAATTATACTTGTTTATAAGGAAACAAGGAGGTAATATGAATAATTTATTATTTTTTAAATCAATTTAGCAGTGATAAGTTAAAAGAAATATCAGATTTTATTATTTCCTTTAATGAGTATATGGAAGAACAAATTGAAGATTTATCAAAAAATAAAACTAAGGGAGAATTATAATGAGTAAAGAATCAGTAATTAAAAAAATGAAATCATCATTTGAAAACACTATACCAACAGAGATAGATCATGCGCTTAATGTATTAAAAAATGCAGAAATAATAATGGATGGTGAAAAAATAGAAGGACGAGAAAGAGATCTTATAGAGATAACGGCTATTCTTCATGATATAGGTATGATTAATGCTAAAGTAAAATACAATAACACAACTGGTCCATACCAAGAAAAATTAAAGAAACTTATTGATAAAAACTTCAAAACTAAAAGTGGTTATAAATTAGCATCTGAAACTCTTATTATAGAGTAAATTATCATTAGATATTTTGAGATAATTAACAATTAAAGAGAATGTCTATAGATTTGTGTAAATAGACTTATTTATTAATTGATATTACTGGAAATTACTTATTCCAGTAATATTTTTTTATTTGATTGGAATACTAATAATGGTATTTTATACATTTTTATTATGTGTCTAATTTAGGACAATATACACTAAATTTACCATTTTCAAAAAAATTTTAGATTGTATATTTTTTAGGAATTCTATCTTCAAATCTAATTGTTAGCTGCGCTAAAGTGGTAGCCCAATTTTGATTTGGAGATGTCCATTTTTCTATGATTTTCATAGTAGAAAGATACAGAGATTTTCTTAGTGACTCATCTGTAGGAAATACAGTTCTAACCTTTGTATATTTTCTTAGCTGTCTATTAAAACCTTCTAGTGAGTTTGTAGTATATATGATTCTTCTAATATCTTCAGAAAAATCGAAAAACGTTGCTAAATTAGGCCAATTATTATACCAAGAATCTATTACAACTGAATACTTGTTATACCATTTATCTTTTAAAATATCTAAATTTGCAAGCGCAGTTTCTTCATTGAATGCTCTATACACATTCTTTAAATCTTTCATAAATTCCTTTTGATCTTTTGATGCTATATATTTTAATGAATTTCTAATTTGATGTACTATGCAAGTTTGTATATTCACATCTGGATATACAGTTTTTATTGCTTCTGGAAGGCCTTTTAAACCATCCATGCAAGCTATTAATATATCATTTAAACCTCTATTTTTTAAATCATTACATACTGATAGCCAGAACTTTGCCCCTTCAGATTCACCTATCCAAATACCTAATATATCTTTTTTTCCTTTCATATCTAAGGCCATACAAATGTATGCAGCTTTAGATACTATTTTATTATCATCTCTTACTTTAAAATGCATAGCATCCATATATACTATAGGATAAATTTCATCAAGTGTTCTACTTTGCCATTCGGCGGCAGCCTCAACAACCTTATCTGTTATCTTAGAAATCATTGAAGGTGATACATCTATACCATATAGCTCTTCCATTTCAGATTGAATATCTCTCACACTCATTCCACAAGCATAAAGACCTATTATCTTTTTATCTAATTCATTACATACTGTTTCATATTTCTTAACAACCTTCGGTTCAAATTCTGATTTTCTATCTCTTGGAACATCTAATCCAATATCACCAAAACTACTACTTATTGTCTTTGAACTATATCCATTTCGATAATTTGTATCATTATTATCAGATCTTTCATATTTCTCTCTACCTAGATGTTCTTCCATTTCAGCCTCTAAAAGTTGTTGCATTACATCCTTGAATAGTTTTTGCATCAATCCATTTTTTCCAACGATGTCTTCCATTGTCTTACATTTTTTCACCTCTGCTTGATAATCAATATCTGGAATAATTATATCTTTCATTTTACAAACCTCCATAAATTTTAATATGAATATTATTCCAAACTTACCAATTTTAAATACTAAAAAAGTGTAGGTAAGTTTGTTTTTACACAAACCTATCTACACTCCCCAATTAAAAAATAACTTTACCTTAGTATTTGAATCCTTCAATACCTAAGGTAAAGCTATTTGTAAAATAATTCACTTTTATGATAATTCAATTATGGCATTTATATTGTCATTACTTTTAGCTGTAACAACATATTTATTATCTTGTTCTAAATAATAGCATTCAACTTTTTCTCCATAAACTATCTCTTTTTTGTATACTATTCGCACATTATGGAAAACTTTATTCTTATACACTTCATCTGGTAAAATTTCATAAGCCATATCTAGATAGCTTAGATTATGCATATGTTCATTTATATCTATATCTCTTCTTTGGATATAATAGTCTTTTTTGAAAATATAATCTTCGTATTTAACATCTTCCATTTCTTCTTCAAATACTTTTTTATCTGCTTCTGTTTCATATAAATTAGCAATATCTTCTGTAATTCTTAATGGTCTTCTTCTATCTATATCAACCAATATCCATCTTGATGTTGCAACTGCGATTACATTTCCTTCTTCATCTTTTATTTGAAAATCACGATATGCATATATTCTTTTAACTCCTCTTGACCAAGTCTCTGCTATTACCTTGTCATTGTACTTAGGTCTTTTTATAATTTTCAGCTTCCAATCTAAAATCATCCATCCTACTCTTTTAGTTTCTACTTGAAAAAGTCCGTATCCAACATAGTTACTATGAAGTCCAGATACATCTTCCATTATTGCAAGTATGGCTTTATTAGTGGCTTCATTATTTACTCCTATTTCCTCCATACCAATTCTATAGTTGCTACTGTATATCATAATTATTCACCTTTCTATTAAATATATCTATTTTTTAGATCTTATATAGTATTATAATTATATCTGTTAATTATTAAACTTCCACACATATTCATATATATTTCTTTTGATATAGTCATACATAAAAAATTGTACCACTATTTGTTCTTCTTTGAAATAGTAATAAGTTCTTCATATAAACTATCAAAAACTGTACCCCTAGAGAAATTCTAAGACTCACATTGACTCAGTTGCTATCCATGACAACAATTTAAAGTTAAAATCATACAGTATTAGTAAGCTTATAAAAATATGTGAAAGGATAGATTAATTTGAACAAATCATTACTAAATTCACTTAGGGGTGGCGGATATATACTATATGCAAGGCATGGGGAAGCAACAGTAGGAATAGATCAGCCTAAATTTAATTTTTCAAATTGTGTTACACAAAGAAATCTTTCGGATATGGGGAGAAAACAGGCAGTTTACTACGGAAATTTTCTCTACAGTTTGCAAGTTCCTATTAGTTATCCCGTCATAACCAGCCCCTTTTGTAGAACCATAGAAACAGCACAATTGGCCTTTGGGTGGCAAAACCTGCAGGTTGATCCCTTTTGGTTTGAAATATATAGATTGAGCGGAAATTTATCTAATGCTGAACAAAAAATGATATTAGATACTCTTGAGACAAGGTTAGAAATCCTACCGCCACAGGGAAGCAATAAGATTATTATTGCTCACAGTTTTCCAGAGGGAATTGGCTTGGGCTCAATATCCAACATGGGGACAGTAGTTGTTAAGCCGAAAGGCCAGGGAAAGGGTTATGAAATTGTTAGTAAATTATCTTTATTAGATTTAACAAACTTACCTAGATAGCTTCTCTCACTAATAATCTTTTTATATAACTAAATATAGTTATTTTTAGAAGGTGTATTACTTGTAATTTAACTGCTACGGAAATATAAAAAAGCTACTGATAAATATATATCAGTAACTTTACAACTTGTACTTATATTAAAGTTAATGTCCCATAGCAAATTCGTAGCATAATCTTGCACAATGTATACAAACCATTGCACAATGTTGAGAATGATGATCAGAGAATTTTGCACATTCTTGTCCGCAACATTGACAAATATTAGCGCATAAACCAGCTATTGATCTATCATACATACTCATACGTGCAACAAACTTAGCAGTTAACATACATATATCTGCACAGTCATGAAGAAGGCTAAGTTGCGTCATCCTTTCTTCGCATCCATGTCTTCTTTTTATCATTGTCTTTGAGTGTTCACAAACTGATTCACAGTGTTGTAGAGCTTCTATTAAATCTTCATGCTGATGTTCCATCATGTGTTCCATCCCCATTACACTTCCATTATGGTCCATCATACCTTGCATTCCCATTACACAATTATTGGATCCCATTATGTCTTCCATCCCCATTACATCTGTATTATTTCCCATCATGTCACTATACTTGTGACAATAGTTTTTACAATCCTTTTTCATATAGCTACCCCTTTTCATATATTTGTATAGAAATAAATCTAAAACTTATCTCTGTATAAATATATGAAAATTGGACAAAAAGGCTCTTTTTACTATGCAAAATCTTTTTGATTGGGATGGTTCTTTGCAATACCTCCTATTTGACCAAATGGGCTAAAGGTATCAAATGTATTTCTATTTGTGACATAGTGACAAATGGTTTTTTAGCTACAATTCTGTGTTATTGCAACTTTGCTAATCATATTATTGTAATATAAATAAATAATAATAAGGAGTATATATTAAATGAAAAAAATTAAAGTTAGTTTACAGCCTATTGTTCATAAAATAAATTTACCTACTGTTTTAAAAACAACTGTCATGCCAGGTGATTCAAGTGAAAGTTTATTTATTGCAACTCAGGTAGGAAAAATTTTTTACATCTCAAATGGAGCTATAAATACCTTTTTAGATATTCAGTCTCAAATAATAAAGCTAGGTACTTCTAATGGTGGATATGATGAGCGAGGATTACTAGGCCTAGCATTTCACCCATCATTTTATTATAACGGTCTGTTTTATCTTCATTATTCTGTAGCAGGAACACAAGGTCCTGGTGCTCTTTCAAAATCTTTTAAACCTAATCCTTGTGACTCAGAAACTTTAAATCTACAATGGACAAATAGAGATACTCAATATGATCATATTGATACAGTTGAAGAATGGATTTTACAACAAAGTGGTCAACCTGAAAAAAAACGAACATTACTTAATCTGAGAAGACCATTTTCCAACCATAATGGTGTCAATAGTTTAAACTTTTCCCCTGAAACTGGAAGACTTGTCTTAACAACTGGAGATGGTGGCTCAGGCTATGATCCTTTTAACTTAAGCCAGAATAATATGGAAATCTGCGGTAAAATAATTGAAATTGATGTAACTAAGAATACATTAATTAATAATCCACCTGTAGTCACACGTTTTGATGAACTTCCTATATCTATTCAAGAAACCCTTACAATAATGGCAAAAGGAGTTCGAAATATACCTGGCATTTCATTTCAGAGGTTTTATAACCAATATATAAAATATGCAGGAAATGTTGGGCAGGATTTGGTAGAGTCAATTTTTTCATTTGTTAATTATAGACCAATGCCAGTTACTCAGCTTGTTCAATCTTATTTAAAATCCCAACCTGAACAAGAAAAATTTATTAACTTCGGTTGGCGAGGATGGGAAGGTACTTTACCTACTTCACTTATAGGAGATTGCTCTGATAGTCCTACTTTGAATGATATAAGAATTGCTTATTACAATGAAGCAGTAAAAACTTCCCCACATCGTCTTTCACCTCTAGTTTGTTATTTTCATAAAGATTCACGAACAGACAAATTTACTGGTTCTGCACTTACAGGTGTTCAACCATATATGGGAAATCTAATTCCTGATTTAACAGGAAGTGTTGTGTTTACTGACTTTGCACAAAATGAAAGATCTGAATCTCCAGCAAGAGGAGTTTTAGCTTATACAAGGGCAGCAAGAAGTTGTAAGCTAAATGATTTTAGTATTATTGATATTGATTATGATTTTGGGTCCCAATCATCTTATTATGTTTGTCTGGGAACGAACATGAATCAAACCAGACTTTATTTAGGTGTTTATGGTTCTGCCAAGGTATCGAATTTTAACAAGGGTACTATTTTTGAAATTATTCCTTCTTAAAGTTCATTAGATTATTAAAGGTTTTCTATCAAATGTTATAACTATATTGTACAAGGAGGCATTAAAATTGAATAAAATGAATGCAAGCAGTTTTGTCTGTGTTGGAGGCATATTAACAACATTAGCTGTTTTATTCCAATCGTCACCTATACTTTTACCAGCTATTGGCTTGTTCTTAAGTCCGTTAAGCACTCTACCGATTACAATAGCTGCTGTGTGTAGTATTCCTCTTGGTTTTGCTGTATTTCTTTCCTCTGTATTAATTCTTACTATGATTAGTATTCAAGAATCAATAATTCTGCTTTTCACCACAGGTTTGCTAGGCATTGTTATGGGGGGATTGCTTTTTAGGAAGGGAATAATAAGTTCCATACTATTTTCAAGTGTAGCACTATTAATTGGGATGGCATGTTTAACTTATATAGTAGGTATTCCAGCCTTTGTAGATTTAGCTAATTCATTTTCAACGGCTTTAACTTTTTTCATATTTTTATTATTTTCACTTATTTATTCAAGTATTTGTAATATTTGCATTAGTAAATTTATAAATTATCTTAAAGAAATAAAAATAATTAGTTAACTATTGTGAACTTCTTATCTAATGATGAACCATAGCATTAAGAATGCTAATGTAACAATGGTTTTTCAATTCCTAAGTAATTTATTTAAAAGTGTATCATATAATACTATAAAAGTTCATAAAAGGGGTGATAAATAAAAATGCCTAATATACCGAACCAGTATCCATATCCTTGTATTATTCCACCGCAAATGTACAACATGTACCCATACCCTTTTTGGGGTAACCAACAAATGTATTATAATATATATCCCTACTATTTTACACACACTAAAAAAACATCTAAAAGAGCTGATATTATATTAAAGGATTATGGTCCAAATCCTATTGTTTTTAATATTGAAGATGTAACCAAACAAAACAATACTTTCCGTACAGTCTTGTGGACAGGATCACATTTGCAAGTTACTCTAATGAGTATTGATGTGGGTGATGACATAGGTCTTGAAGTTCATACAGAAGCAGATCAATTTATAAGAATTGAAGATGGTGACGCCCTTGTTCAAATGGGAGATAATCAATATAATCTTGATTTTGAAAGAAGAGTCTCTGCTGAATATGCTATTATTATACCTGCTGGAAAGTGGCACAATATTATAAATATAGGAAATAGACCAATTAAACTATATGCCATTTATGCTCCACCTGAGCATCCAAAAGATACAGTACATCCAACTAAAGCAGATGCAGAGGCTGCTGAGTCTAGGTGGAATTAATCCATATATTAATTTCACAATGTAATAGGAGCTGAATAATTTATTTTATTTAGCTCCTATTTTAATAACATCTTCACTTTAGATTATCAAAATTTTCTATAGTAGAATATGTTTCTTATCTAATTTATAAATTATCATCATTACTCTTTTGATTTCGCAACATACCACATTTATTTTCTGGCAAATACTCAAATTTATGTTTTCTGTATAACAAATCAGCAGGATTATTTGCTATTAAAAAAATATAGCTATCCTCATATGTATTTTTCTCAAAGTAATTATCCAGCTCTTTCATTATCAAATCTGCTAATCCCTTTCTACGATAGTTTTCATCTACCATAATGTCGCTTACCACATAGGTTATACCACCATCACCTACTATTCTTCCAAAAGCAATTAATTTATCTTTATCATATATTGATGCTGTAAATAAAGAGTTTTGTAAAGCTATTTCACTTCTTTCTAAATCTTTATCTCCCATGTTTGAACGCAATCTTAGGCTAACATAATCTTTGGCAGTTGGTACTTCATAAATAAGTTGTGTCTCCATAATTCACCTCAACAAAAATTTTTATTTCACAATATATAATTATTGTTCTATTATTAATAATATCTTATTAATTATAAAAACCAAATCTATTTTATAGAAACTGTCTTTTCTACAAATTTAAAAGAGGTATAAAAATTATTTACACCTCTTTTGCTGATTAATTCATCTTCTTATATTTGTATTTATAGTATTCCAGATTCTAATAAACTTATATCCTTTACTATTACTTTTTTAGTACCAATAAATTTTATAATGTTTTTATTTTCTAGCAAGTTTAGTTTTCTACTTAGGGTCTCCCTGGCTATTCCACAATAGTTAGCCATTTCTTCCCTATTTAATGGTAAATTTATTTCTACTTTTCCATCTACTTCTTTTCCGTACTTCTCAGAGAATTCTAAGAGCATGCAACATATTCTTGCTTCAGGATCATTTGTAGATAAATTTCTTGATAAGTTCTCTACTTCCACTAGTCTTTTATTTAATTCTGAAATGAACTTTAGACAAATTGAAATATTGCGAGATAATATTTCTTTTATGTCTTCTCTTGAAATAGTACATAGTTCAGTATTCTTAATGGCAGTTGCTGAGATATTGCTTTCAATAACGTCTCCTAATATATTATTTTCTCCAATAAAATCTCCAACAGTTAATATATTTATAATTTGCTCTTTACCATCACCAGTAGTTTTGCTTATTTTTATCATACCTTCACTTATAATAAATAGCTTTGAAACCTTATCTCCTTCTAAAAATAAGTTTTCTCCCTTTTTCAAAGCCATGTGCTTTCTTACTGATATTATTCTATCTAATTCTTCTTTAGAAAGAGATTCAAATATAGGAATTTCATGTGCATATAGTTTGCTTGCACATTTTTCACAACATAAGTCACAACTCAAAATAAATACCTCCTAGATAAATCATAATCTCATTTTAATTATACTATAAATTTCGAATTTATTATTGAGATTCTAAGATTAATCTAAAAGGTATTTATTATTTTTATTATTTACAATCCTCAGGAGTAAAAGTACAATATCCTATATTGTCACATTCAGTTTTCATGTTAGACCACTTAGCATCACTATCAATGCTTTCTAATGCTGTAGGATATAATATATAATTTTCCTTAAAGATATGGTCTTTTAACTCAAAGCAAATATCATTTGAAAGCCTTTTTAATTCTTTTTTATATTCTTCGAAATCTAAAGTAGAAACAGATTCACTTAAATTCTTTAAGTCTTTCTTCTTTTTTCTTAAATCTTCATGTTCTAGTCTCATTATTCTTGTTGGGCCTGTAATTCCCTTACTTTCAAGCTCTGGGAATAAAACATCCTCTTCTCTTTTATGATGCGGCTCTGCATCTAGTATATTGTCAATTAATTCAGTTACTCTTCCAAATTCTCCTCTGCTTTCATCAAATTTATTCATGTTTAGTATTGTGTTTGTTACTTCATCTAGTTTTCTTAAAAAGCTTAAAATTAATTCATGTTCTTCTATTAGGGTATATAATACATGTCCCTTTGATATATTACTTTGTAATTTTTCCAGTTCACCCTTTAAAACCATCATATGAATCTCACATAAATGTCTTAATTCACTTGGATCCATTCCTTCTTCTATTAAACTTTGCTCTGCAATTGAAAGCTCTAGAGGGCTTATTGATTTAACAAGTTCTAATCCATTTTCCTTTAAATCTTCTGTTAACCCCTCTTCATTTAATCTTCTTAAAATAAATGTTAATTCTTTTATCTTTTCTTCATTAACTGCACTATCTGCTTCATTATTTGATATAAGTTTCTTGTTTTCCAAATTAATCACCTCTCTATATATAGTTAACTTTTTATTAATATCTCTTAAATAAAATATTGTTTTCTTTATGGATATGAATAAATAAATCTTTCTCAAGTTCATGCATTTTTAAATATAATAACTTAAAACTAGTACACGCCCATTCTGGAGCATTATAATCATCTGTAATCTCTGCTAATTCCTTAAGTATGTCTCCAGCAGCTTCATGTTCTTGTATAATGCTTTTTATTTCTTCTTTTAATTTTTCCTTTTCTTCTTTATTATTATTCTTATCAAACTCAATCATCTTTGGAAATAGTACTTTTTCCTCTTTTATTAAATGCTCTTCTAATTCACACTTAAGTGCTCCAAAAAGCTTATGAACTCTTGTTAAAACTTCAGGCAAGTGATCATAATGAACTCTAAATACCTTTACTAGCAATGAATCAATGTCTTTTAATAATTCAAAAGTTTTGATATGATGAGTATTTGTTATATGATCAATTAATTCTTCTGAAGGTCTTTCATTCCAATTTACATATAAAGTGTTATCGAATGTAAATTTTTCAAGTTCAATATTGATATCTTCAATAAATTTATCCACATCAATATCCTTATCATTTAATGCAACTTCTAAACTTTGATTTCCACCACAGCAATAATCTAATTGCATTTCATTAAACTTTTCTACAATAGCTGGATAAATAACAACACATTCACCTAAACTTAAATTTTTATTTATATTATTTTTCATATTAATTCCTCCAAATATTTAAATTTCTTATCTATAACTGAATTATATAAAAAACATGAGAATAAAAATGTGACTACAGTCATATTTTAAATAAATTATATAAAAACAATAAAATTTGTATCATTACTGACAAAAAAAAGAGGAATGCAATATGGTAAACCTTCTTGCATCCCTCTTTCTTCTAAGAAATCTTTATTTTCTCTTAACCTATATGACTTTAGACAACCTTATTGCTCTTCAAAATCGTCTTTTCCTACTCCACATAATGGGCATTCAAAATCTTCTGGTACATCAGCCCATTTTGTTCCTGGTTCTATACCTCCATCTGGGTATCCTTCAGCTTCATCATAGATATATCCACAAACAGTACATACATATTTCATAATTATTTTCCTCTCCTTTTCTATAATCTAGATTTATTATGATAAAAGACCTCTAACAAGAGCTGAAATCTTTTCATCATCCTCTTCATTTGAACTCCACAAACATTTTACTTCTTCATCAACTACATTAAATCCTGAACCAGCTAATTTTTCTTTTAGTATTTTTACACTTTCACCACTCCAGCCATAACATCCAAAGGCTGCAGCTTTTTTATTTTTAAACTTCAATGTTTTTAGGAATGTTAGCCAACCATCTACACTAGAAAGAATATCATTTAATGCAGTAGGAGAACCAACAGCAATTGCTTTAGATTTAAATACTTCTACCATTATTTCATTTTTATCTGCCTTTGCTATATTAAATACTTTTACTACAGTATCAGGACTTTGTTTTGAAATTTCACTTGCTATTTTGTGGGCAATCTTTGCTGTATTTTCCCACATAGTATCATAAGCAATTGTAATCTGATTTTCTTGATAAGCTTCAGCCCACTGTGCATATTTTTCTACAATTTGCAAAGGATTCTCTCTCCAGATTACACCATGAGATGGTGCTATCATATCAATTGGAATATTTAAATCAATAATTTCTTTTATTTTCTTAGATACTAATGGAGAAAAAGGATTAAGAATATTAGCATAATATTTCATTGCCTCTTTCATTAAGATACACTGATTTGCTTTATCAGCAAACAGTTCTTCTACGGCAAAATGTTGTCCAAAAGCATCCATTGAAAATAAGATATTGTCACCTGTCAAATAAGTTGCCATGGAATCTGGCCAATGTAACATTCTCATCTCTACAAATACAAGTTGTTTTCCATTTCCTATATCAAGAGTATCTCCTGTTTTTACAACATTAAAATTCCATCCGCGTTTACCATATTGACCTTCCAAACTCTTAACTGCATTAGCAGTACAATAAATTGGCGTATCTGGAATTTCTTCCATTATTGTAGGTAGGGCTCCTGAATGATCTATCTCTCCATGATTTATAACAATATAATCAATCTTATGTAAATCAATCTCTTTCTTTAAATTCTCAACAAATTCAAAGCGGTGTTCTGACCAAATAGTATCTATTAAAACTGTTTTTTCTTCTTCAATCAAGTAAGCATTTTGGCTTGATCCATTCATTATAGAATACTCATCTCCGTGGAAATGCTGTAATTCCCAATCTATAAACCCTATCCAACTTACATTATTTTTTACTTTTTTTCTCATTGCTAATTCTCCTTTTTGCTAATTCTCCTTTTTTACAAAAAATCTCTTTAAAGTCCAACACGAGATACCAATATAAAAAAATATATCCCACATCATTTTTTACTTTCTATTTTAGATTTCCAATTTTTAAAACTGATTATTCAAATTTCCATTTCTGTAAATAGAATATCAGATTTTTATAAAAATAAAAAGGTAATTCTTTAAATTATTTACCTAAATAGTTACATTTTTATCTTACATATTATTTATATGCTTTTATTAGTCTATTGTTATAGCTGATACTGGACAATTTTCCATTGCATCTTTTGCTGATTCTAATATATCTTCAGATATTTCACCTTCCATTGGAACTGATATTCCTTCATCATCCATTGTGAATACTTCAGGACACATTCCTGCACATGATTCACATCCTATACAAACATCTCTATCTACAAAAGCTCTCATTTTTAATTCTCCTTTTTATTTATGTATTTATATTTTAGATAGATGACTGAAAAAATCCAATCATACTGCCTCTCAGTCATCTTTAAGCTTGCATTCATAATATACCTTTTTTTTACATGTTTCTGTAACATTCGTTACAAATAAGAAAAATTAAAAACAATTAAAATTTCTTCCACCACGAATTTTCAAATCTTACCTTAAAATTCTGATTTATTATCTTCTATGTTGATTTTGATGCAAAAACAGTAGTAGAAATTATAGACCCAACTATAAAAGATTTTTTTATTTCATATCCAAATTCACGCTACACAAGGTCATCATCAATTACTTGGTCTTTGTTTAATTAGAATCATCTAATGATTGTACTTAATCTTAAACATCTTCACTTATAAATTCCAATTTACCTATAAGCATATAGAAACGACCTTTATTTTGAAACGTATTAAAATTGTCTATGTTATATACAATTATTTTTCATGCATATTGACTTTATCCATAAAATAGAATACAATCATTTTATAATACATAGGAATCCGAGGTGTTTATTTTGAATAAGGAACTTATAAAAGGTAGTACTATAACATTAATTTTAAATTCACTAAAAAAAGAACCCATGTATGGATATGGAATGATTAAAGAAATTGAAAATAAATCTAATGGCGTCTTTCTCTTTAAAGAAGGAACTCTATATCCTATTTTACATGATCTTGAAAAAAACAAATTCATCGAATCCTTTTGGGATACTGAAAATGGTAGACGTAGAAAATACTACAGAATTACTAAAAAAGGTCTTACAGAATTAAAAGGACGAGAAAATGAATGGAAGGTATTTAGTAAAACAATGAATTTAGTATTAGGGGGGAATGTTAATGAATATGCAAAATAATTCTATACAAAATTTCCTACAATCTGTATGTAAGTTTATTCCTACAGAAGAAAAAGCAAAAGATATTCAAGATGAACTTAGAGACCATATTTATAGTTATATTGAAGAATATACTAAAGATGGTATGAGTACTGACGCTGCCACAACTATGGCTTTAAAACAAATGGGTGATCCTGATATTTTAAGTAAAATTTATAAAGATAAAACCTCTAAGTTTGGTAGATTATTACACATATTTTTAGTAATAATAGTTTTATCTATTTCCACTTTTAGCGGATTAGCATACAGTTACATTGATAGTTTTAACAATCTTAATATGTTTTTTATCTGTGCTCTCTTAAATATATCTATTAATTTATGTCTAGGAATTTATATCATAGATATTATCAGAACATATAAAAAAGAGCGTGAACTGTCTAAATTAGATCCCCTTTTCTATATTCAATCTTATAAATCATCTATATGGGAAGAAAAGGCTATAAAATATACACAGATATTTCTTATAATTATCTCTTTTATACTTTTGATGTCCATTTTAAGTAAGTCTATCCATATACAATCAAGCGAAGTATTATCTTCGTTTTTATTTAATTTAAATTTATTAAGTTTCTTTATATATATAATTATATACTTATCCATCTTAACTCCTAAGGGAAAGCATACAATTGTATACTCTGATGGTATACTTACATTTAAGTATTTTATACCTTGGAATAATATTCAAGGATATATGTGGAGTAAAGAATCTATAAATGGTAAAGTATGCTATAGCCTTGAGTTTTCACTAAAAAAATCATCTAAAATTTCATCTGGCAGAGCTCCTATAAAAGTTAGTTCATCCCAAGTAAATTTAATAAATGAGTTATTAAAAAATAATAATATAGATGAAATTCCTTGTTCATAGTAAAAAAAATATAACCTTTTAGTAAATAAAATTTTATATATTGAAATAGAGTACTAATTTTATGAAACTTTAAATCCAAGATTAGTACTCTTATTTATATCTATTTCTTAAGATAATATCATTCTCACTAAATTTTTATGCCTCAAATTAAATAGTAAATAAAAATACCAGGTAACTTGTAGCAAGTAAAAGCATAATAGAAGACACTACGATACTTGATTTATCTTTCAATATATATTTCTCGCTTTTTTCCTTCGCACTTTATAACTATTGCGTATTTGCTCTTATTGTATATAGTCTCATTTCCAACATTGAATATTCCTATAAAGACTTTCTATAAGCTTTTTAGCAAATCTTCAAACCACTGAACATTTACTAGATGATGTGAAAGTGAATTTTCCATCATCTTTTTAAAATAAGTAGAAACAGTATTATCATGTTCAAGAGATTTTTCTAATAAAAAAATTCTCTCTTTAGTTTGTTCTATTTGTATTTCTATTAATTTTTTTAATTCCTCTGTTTTATA
The DNA here is from genome assembly GCF_051148895.1 of Terrisporobacter vanillatitrophus. Taxonomy (GTDB): domain Bacteria; phylum Bacillota; class Clostridia; order Peptostreptococcales; family Peptostreptococcaceae; genus Terrisporobacter; species Terrisporobacter vanillatitrophus. The sequence goes on along the minus strand of NZ_CP154625.1, from coordinate 1,603,960 downwards.
CTCATCAGCAAATAACATTGCTCCATAAAATGATAAATTTACATACTCTGTTTTAGAGCCGTACTTATACATCAATTTTTCAAATTCTTTATTACCAAGTTCAGTTATAACATAATTTTGAGTTTCTCTAGTATTATCTAATTTATCAACTCTTTTAATATATTTTTTTTCTTCTAACTTTTGAATATTATAATAAAATGATCCTTTAGTAAAATTTACTATATATTTATAGTGTCTTTCTTCCATTAATGATAGTAATTCATATCCATAAGAACCTGGATTTTGTTTTATTAAGCCTAAAATTAATAAGGGTATCAAAATTATATCTCCTTTATATTTTTAAAATTATAATATGATTATTTCATAATTATATGGTTTAGTCATTATTAATTTTTCCAATCTGAGATATAAATTCATCATATGACATTTTTCCTAACGCAAAATCCATACTTTTTATATATATTTGCTCTGACTTAGTATGAACTCTTGAATAATTGGAATTTAGTAACTCAGTCTCATTAACTAATGGTTTTAATATATGTTGTCTCTTAGAAAAAGCTTCAAAATATCTTAATCCAAATTTTCTTTGAGAAATTGCATCCATATGAATTCCATCAGGATTAGAAGTTAAACCTGATGCAGTAACAAAATAACAATTATCTTGTTCAAAAGCAAATTTTTCTAATTCTTCATTGATAAGAGTATATTCAGTACAATTTTTCCCAAACCCTTCTTTACCTAAAAAATCTCCTAACCCACCAATAATAATTGGAATATGAGGAGCATCTAATTCTTTTCTAAGAGCTTCAATAATTAAAAGTAGTTTTTTATAATATACTTTGTAATTTCCATTAAAACTATCACTTTCCCCCTGATGCCACAAAATACCCACTAATTCACTACTTTCCATAGCAAATTTAGCTTGGTTTACTGCATGTCTAAAAAGCACTTCATCTACAGCCCACTCATCCAGTGAACTTCCACCTTCTGCACAAGGAATTAAACCAATAATATCATCTTGATTCTGTAAGCACCACGCATCTGCAAATGAACCAGCTAGACTTATTCCTGAAACAGGTCTGTCATAATTAATTGGTTCAGTCATCATTTGCCATCTTCCATTACGCAACATCTGTATTCTTTCATTGTAAATAGGAGGTACTTCATTAATAAAACCTCTTCCAGCCATATTTGATTGTCCTAACATTAAAAATGATTTAATCATTTTTCATCATCTCCTTTATTAAATATAAAAACCTTATAATTCACAAATAGTCTAATTAGACTATTCACACTTACTTAGTATAGTCTAATTAGACTATTTGTCAACTATATTATTCCCATAAAATATAATCTATTGTATGGTTAAGTATAAAAAGTTTTTACACTACTCATCTCCTACTTACCAAGCTCCACTAACACAAGCTCTGGTGGATTGAAAATCCTAAAAGGAAATACACTGTTTCCAAGTCCACGACTTAAAATCATAGTAGTATCTCCCTCTACAAACTTCCCTGCATCGTATTTAGGGAAAAACCCTTGATCTGGTCCAATAATACCTCCAACAAAAGGAAGTCTAATTTGCCCACCATGAACATGACCAGTGAAAACTAAATCTATGTTGTATTTCTTATAAAGCCACATAAGTTCAGGTCTATGACTAAGTAAAATTTCAAATTTATTGTCCTTACTTACAGAATCTAAGTATTTCTCTAATTCACTATAATTTGTACCATCAATATAATTAGAAGTTAAAAAATCAGGATCTTTTACACCCATCAGAGTAATAGAATCCTTACCTTTTTGTATCTCTACACTATCATTATCTAAAACTTTAACATTTTCATTTAATAAAGCTTTTTTTACTTCATCATAATGCCCGGACCATGCTTCATGATTACCAGATACATAATAAACTGGTGCAACATTTACTATTTGTTTAACTAAATTCATGGATTTTTCTAAATCATATTTTCTTCTATCAATCAAGTCGCCAGTGATAACTATTATATCTGGTTCACATTGTCTTATGTTTTTTATAGCTATATTTTGATTTTTTCCAAACTCAGCATTGTGAAAATCTGAGATTTGCAGTATCTTTAAATTTTCAAAACTTGATGGTACTTTCTCGTTGGTATAACTGTATTTTGAGATTACTATATGGTTATTTTCATAATATAAAAATAAACAACTTCCTATTAATAAGATTAAAATAATAATAGCTGTTCTTTTTTTGTTTATAATTGCATCTCTAAGATATAGATTTATTTTAAAATTATCTGAATTCAATTTTTATCCCCCTAATATAGTGTTTAACTTCATTATACATGTATTTTTCCTCTATTTCTATATTGACAGTTTCTGATTAAAGTTATAATATCAATTAGGATTGTAGTTTTTTGTATTTTAAAACTACTAATAAATATATTTTTTATATTTGAATAATCATAAAATTAAAATAAATAAAGGATGATAAAAAATGACAGAACAAAATTTAAGTTTGATTAATGAGGTTAAAAGAAGAAGAACCTTTGCAATCATTTCCCATCCCGATGCAGGAAAAACTACATTAACTGAAAAGTTTCTATTATATGGAGGAGCTATTCGTGAAGCTGGATCAGTTAAATCAAGAAGATCTCAAAAACATGCAGTTTCTGACTGGATGGAAATTGAAAAACAAAGAGGTATATCTGTTGCATCAAGTGTTCTTCAGTTTGAATATGATAACTTTTGTATAAATATTCTTGATACTCCAGGGCATCAAGATTTCAGTGAAGACACTTATAGAACTCTTATGGCTGCAGACTCTGCAGTAATGGTTATTGACTCTGCTAAAGGGGTTGAGGATCAAACAAAGAAATTATTCCATGTTTGTAAAATGAGAGGAATTCCAATTTTCACTTTTATCAATAAAATGGACCGTCAAGGAAAGGATCCATTTGAACTACTAGAAGATATTGAAAATGTTCTAGGAATTCGCTCTTGTCCAGTAAACTGGCCAATCGGTTCTGGTAAAGAATTCAAAGGTGTGTTTAACCGTCATAAAAATCAAGTTGAAGTATTTGATGATGGTAACCATGGACAATCTATTGCTAATTGTATAACTGGAGATCCATCTGATGAGAAATTTAATGATTTATTAGGTAATGCTCTTCATGAAAAACTACTAGAAGATATTGAACTTTTAGATATTGCTGGAGATAATTTTGACTTAGATACAATATTAAATGGTGAATTAACGCCAGTATTCTTCGGAAGTGCCCTTACTAACTTTGGTGTAGAGCCTTTCTTAGAGTCATTCTTAGAAATAACAGCACCACCAAGTGCTCGTAACAGTAATTTAGGTGAAATTGATCCTAACTCTGATAATTTCTCAGGATTTATATTTAAAATTCAAGCTAATATGGATAAAAATCATAGAGATAGAATTGCATTCCTTAGAATTTGCTCTGGTAAATTTGAAAAGGGTATGACAGTAAATCATGTACAAAGAGGTAAAAAGGTTAAGCTTTCTCAACCTCAACAGTTCGTTGCGCAAGACCGTGTTATAATTGATACAGCTTATCCAGGTGACATTATAGGTATACATGACCCAGGAATATTTAATATTGGTGATACATTAAGTGAAAAACAATCAAATTTACAATACACTGGTATACCACAATTTGCTCCTGAACACTTTATGAGAATATCTACAAAAAATGCTCTTAAAAGAAAACAATTCGTAAAAGGTCTTACTCAATTAGCGGAAGAAGGTACTATACAGGTATATAGACAACCTAACTGGGGTATGGAAGAACTTATCGTAGGTGTTGTTGGTGTTCTTCAGTTTGAAGTTTTAGAATATCGTCTAAAACAAGAATACGGTGTTGATATACTAATGAACTCACTACCTTACTCTCATGTACGTTGGATTGAAAATGATCTTTCTAAATTTGGTAAGCTTTCAATGCCAATGGATACATTACTAGTTGAAGATAAAGATAGAAATCCAGTAGTATTATTCGCTAATGAATGGTCTGTTAGAACTATGGCTGAAAGAAATGAAGGTTTAGTTTTAAGAGAAACTTCTTTATAAAAAATTAATTTTAATCCCTCTTACGTCTATTTTAAACGTAAGGGGGATTAATTGTATATTATATTATATAAAAATGCATCAGTACTTCTATTTTTTTGTTATAAATATCATCTTTTTTTATATAATAGTAAGTGTAAGAAAAAACTTTTATAAATATTGCATAAATTCCAACACAAAACATTACATATCTAATAGTACCTATGGCACAGTTAGCAAAAACTACTCTAATAAAATAGTCTATACAATAAGCAAACCATACAATAGGACATTCAAAAAAATTTCATTTATATAAAAAGTATACAAAGGGGATATGAAAAAATGAAAAACTTAAAAAAAATAATTATGGTATTAGTAATGGCACTGATTTTTTCTGGGATATATATTAAGCAACCAGTAACTTCCTACGCATCTGATTCGTCTAATGTAACTAACATGTTAAGTGCCTACAATAAACATGATTATACAACTGCAGAAAAATATGCAAAAAAAATAAAAAGTACAAAGTCAGATTCCAGCGAAATCAAAATGACATCATCCATGACGAAAGCTTATGTAAATGTTTTACTAAATACATCAAGAAAATACCTATTTGATGGTGTTTATTTCGTAGATATGGATGGAGATAATAAAGCTGAAATGATACTTCCATATGGTACTTGTGAGGCTGATGTAACTGCATATGTTTACAAATATAAAAGTGGTAAGGCTGTTAAAGTGGGACAATTTGGCTACGGACATACAATGTTAGTAAACTATCCTGGACATAAAGGAGTAATTTGCATGTCGGCTCATATGGGTTATGAAGAAATTTCTACAATCTGCTTAAAAAATGGAAAATTAAGTCGTACTAAATATGGACACAGAGATATAGGTCTAGGCAATTATTTGAGTTTGAAACCACTCAATAATCATATAAAATCTGGTAAGTGGAACCTATGATAACTTGTCTAGGCAACCTCCAATAACATTTCTATTTTAACTTTTCCTATGGAATGCTACTACTAGAATCCATGATATAAAAATGGATAGATATTGTTATAATGCAACATCAATCTATTTTTATATTGTGAGTGAAAAAGGGACTATAAGTAGATTTATTTTTACACAAATCTACCTACAGTCCCGATTTAATATATACTTAAAATTTGAATATGGCTAATTTTTATAAACTTAATAACTTATTTTTTATTAAGTTAACTTGTTTCCTAGTATATGAACTCTCATCATAGGGGGATTTATTATTTCTATCAGAATTTATTACCTCTTGGTTATAGTTAATAAATCCTAATAAATCTCCATCTTCTAAGTTAGATTTTATAAATTCTTCATCTTCATTATTTCTTATCTTATTTCCAACAACAAATACTTTTCTTACTCCTATGTCTCCTCCAAGTTGCTTAACTTTTCGATATGTCTGAATACTTCTCTCCCCTGGTTCTACTACAACTATGAAAGCATCAACTCCTTGAGCTGTACCTCTTCCTAAATGTTCTATTCCTGCTTCCATATCCATTACAACTACATCTTTGTTTTGAAGTATCAAGTGAGAACATAACCTCTTAAGTAGTACATGCTCTGGACATACGCATCCTGAACCACCGTAATCCACACTACCTAAAGTAAGCAATCTTACACCATTATGTTCTTTGCAATATTTTTCTGGAATATCGTCTACTTTAGGATTTAATTTAAACATTTTATTAAATGTACCACTTTGAGATGCTGTCCTATCTGATATAACATCTTTCATATCTGCTATAGGCACTATTGATTCATAAACCTCTTTTGTAAATCCTAAAGCTGCTGCTAAATTAGCATCAGGATCTGCATCTACAGCTACTACTCTATATCCATCTTCTGCAAACATTCTAGATAATATGGAAGAGAATGTAGTTTTTCCTACTCCACCTTTACCTGTTATTGCTATTTTCATTTAATATTATTCATCCTTTGTAATTATATTTATGCATTTACATTTTCATTTAATTTTGCTTCATATACTTCTTCAAAATGTTTACGTTTCTCTTCTATATCATTGATAATTATTTTAACTAATTCTTCTGGATTTTCATTAACTGTAAATGATGCTCCTACTTGTTCTTTTAATCCATCACAAAGTATTTCAACAGCTTTTGATGAACCGCCTACAGGTGGCATTATTCCTAAATATGTATCTATACCACTTGATACAATATAAGTACCTATGGCAACAGCTTTTTCTGACATCCATTCTGGTGCTGATCCTGCTATTGGTAAATCACATATATCTAAACCTGTATAATTAGCTAATGCTGAAGCTACATCTAATATACGGCTACAGTCAACACATGAACCCATATGAAGTACTGGTGGTATATCAACTAATCCACATACTGTTGCAAGACCTTTACCTGCCATTTTCTTTCCTTCTTCTTTATCCATAAGTCCATTTTTAGCTGCTGCTTGAGCTGCACATCCTGTGGAAACTACTAAGATATCATTTTTGATTAATTCTTTCATTACAGTTATATGAGAATTATTTGAAGGTACTCTGGCATTACTACATCCAACAACTCCAACTATACCTCTTATAGCTCCTGATTTTAAGCAATCCACTAATGGTTTTACTGTTCCTGTTTCATCTATTTGAGAATTTACTACTTTATCTAATTGATTTATTATTGCATCTACACTATAACCAACTGTTGCTTTTGATTTAAAGTCTGGTATAAGTACATTTGCTCTATTTCTATTTTTGTAGTTAAGTACTGCTTCTTTTACTATTTTTAATGCATCTTCATATGCATTTTCTTCTTTAAATTCCATAAATGTTGAGCCTGTTATTTTTGCTTTTTGAGATGTTGTTATGAATTTTGTATAATAGCAATCAGCAACCCTTGCAAGAGCTGGGAATATACATTGAACATCAACTATCATAGCTTCTACTGCCCCAGTTATTACTGCAAGTTCTTGTTGATGGAAGTCTCCTGCCACTTTTACACCATGTCTCATTGTTATTTCATTACCTGTACAGCACATCCCTGATACGTTTATGCCCTCTGCTCCCATTTCTTTTGCTAAAGCTAATAACTCTTGGTCTTGTGATGCTAAAACTATCATTTCTGATAATGAAGGTTCATGACCATGAAGTATTATATTTACTTGGTTTTCTTCAAGTACTCCTAAATTTGCTTCTGTCTCAACTGGCATTGGAGTTCCAAATAATATATCACTAAATTTTGTTCCTATCATTGAACCTTGCCATCCATCTGCCATTGATGTTCTTAATGATAAATTTATTAAACTATCTATATCTGCAGCACATCCCACATGAGTTGAATGCATTACAGTAGCTATCTCTCTATCTATGGCTCTTGGTTCTATACCTAAATCTTTCCATATTTTTTGTCTTTTTTCTGGTGCATTTTTTAAGAATATTGATACTCCAAATGGTTTCCCAAACTCCATCAATGCTACATTTGCAACTTCATGAGCTATATCATATATATCTCTATTTTCTGTTTTTACTCCCCATTCATTAGCTAATGCTATTAGTTTTTCTTCTTCTCTTATTTTATAATTTCCATCTCTGCTAGTTAGTGCCATTGTATGAGCTATATCCCTTGCATGGTCAGAGTGAGCTGCAGTTCCTCCTGCACACATTCTCGCAAAGTTTCTACCTACTATTGTATGTTCATCTGCTCCACATAATCCCCTTGGTGTTTTTGCACTTATTCTACATGGACCCATTGCACAGTTTCTACAGCAAACTCCTTGAAGACCAAATCCACATTGTGCTTTCATTGATAATTTTCTGTCATAGATTGTTTCTACTCCATCTTTTTCAGCTTTGTCTAGTAATACACGGCTACTTAAGTCAATAGTCATTAATTTTTTATCCATTTCCCCACTCCTTTATATAATTCTATTAACTTGTGATAATATTAATTTATGATTTTTAACTTCCTTAACTTTCACTTAGAATTGTAGCAAAATAGCAGTCTGTTGAATAACACAGCTTAGTTGTATAATATACAACTTTTAGTTAATTGACTTTTTTTAAATTGTGCCAAGCTTTTAACAATGTTATAATTTTATTGAAATCATTTCAAATAATATTTTAATTGATTATATTAAGGGGTTGAATCAAATGGATATAAAAACGTTAAAATACTTTTTACAAATCTGTAAGGATGGCAGTTTTTCTAAAGCAGCTAAGAATCTCTACATATCTCAACAAGGATTAAGCAAAGCTATAAGTAATTTAGAAAAAGAAATTAATGTTGAACTTTTTTATAGAAATACTACAGGTAATGAGCTTACAAAATATGGGGAATACTTAAAAAATAAAGCAACAACTATAGTTTATCAGTTCGACATTTTAACTGAAGGTATAAAACAAATGGCAATGGAAGATAATGATTACTTGAAAATTGGACTTTCTTATGGAGTTCTCAATGCTTTACCAAGCAATATTATGGAGGAGTTTAACAACCTTTATCCTAATATAATGCTTAGCCTAAAAGGATATACTGACTTTGATTGTGAAGAAGCAGTCTTAAATGATGAAATTGATTTAGGTTTTGCTATTGATTATTTTGATAATAATAAATTTGATTATAATTTTGTAAAATCCGAAAGTCTTTATGCTATTGTTAACAAAAAACATCATCTAAGCAATAAAAAAGAAATTGACTTTAAAGATTTAAAGAATGAAAAAATCATTCTAAATAGTAACAAATCTAAACTTCATCATAACTACCTAATAAAATGTTTAGAAAACAAATTTGATCCAATTATAGATACTCAAACTGATGAAATGATACTTATTCATGATTTGAGCAAGAGGAATGAAGGCATTGGTATAAGTATTGATTATGCTCATACTAAATCATGTAAGATTAATTATATTCCTTTCAAAGATAAATCATTTACTTGGGATATTTATATGATTACTAAGAAAAATGCTAAGGATAATAAAAATATACAGTTATTTAAAAAATTTATATTAGATCAAGTACCATCTAATGACTCTAAAATATTACATATATTATAAGAAGATTTATGATTTATAGAGCATGTAAAATAATTTGTGCGTATAACAAAATAAATTTAAAAAGTCGAAAATATATTTGATATATGTTTTCGACTTTTTAATATTAGATAAAAATTTTGATATTAAGTTGTTGATTTATGCCTTTCACATTTGGAAGAATATCATACGTAAATTATTAGGATTTTTTATTCGTAATGCTTTTAGCAATAAATGCTAGTGCTGCCATTCCTACTCCACCAACAGCTCCTGCTATTTTTTTAAATTCTTGAAAGGCGCGTTCGTGCTCACCACAAAATAACAACTTTGAATCATAGACTTCTTTATTACATCCTGGAATCTTACAAATCTTCTGTTTCGATTCTTTCATGTTCTTCAGCTCCTATTTGAGTATTTTTTACATTTTCAACTAGTTGGGTTATCTTACTAGAAACATCACTTGAAATTTCGTTGAATTTGCCGTCAGAACCTTTATGTGCATTATCGATTTTCCAAGCAACAGTTCTACCTGTATCACCAATTTCTTTAAGTAGTGTTTGCTCTACAAAAGACTGATAATTCGTCAATGTAGCTAATAGGGGTTGTTCTTCACCCATAGCTGTATACGCCACAAGATTCAGCTGAACTGATGAATTCAAATATCCGATAGAATTTTGTAACAGATTATCGATTCTACGAGCATCCTTGGATTTTGTTTTTATATCAATAAAATCATTAGCATCTTGATGAATTGCAAACATCAACTTAGCAATAGTATCATTGTTCGTTTTAATTGCAGATGTAAGCAGTTCTTTCCTTAGTTTCTCATCATTAGCAGCTAACCCTTCAACAACAAGCTGTCTTGCACTAAAAAAACCTGCATATCTATCATTATATTGGCCTTGTTCAACACGTTCTACTAGACGATTGAGGTCTTCGATTTGTTCCGTTATTGCTGCTAGTTGTCCTTGTATAGCTGAAAGTTCGGGCAAGTTGCCTAAATCTTTAACTGTCCGAGCATCAAGGTTTACATAACTTTTATTTTTACCCGTAGCAGTATCTTTAATTACCGCATAGGTTTCGCCAGTCTTTTTTCTAATCCCTAAATACCACTCACCAGACTTTAATTTTTCTTTTGCATAATCCGAAAAATTTGCAACATATTCGGTATCACCTTTATTTGCTAATTTTTCGATTAAACTCGCCTCTGAAATATGTGAAAACAAACCTTTCTTTATGTTCTCAGCTACTGTCAATCCTGCAGCTTGCTGTAGAGGAACTAAAGAGTATGATTGAAAATCATAGTTATAATACGACTTATCAGTAACATCAACAATTATAGATGTTTCAGTAGGTAATGCTATCTCAAATTCATTCATAAAACTAATTCTCCAATAAATTCCATTAATATATTATATGACTGGTATGAAAATCAAAGCCACCATTTCACGAAAAATCACTTAACTTTTACTCCTCTGCCACTTTTTTAAGTTTGGCAAGGAATAACTCAATTTGCTCACTTCTAGCCCGCTTCTCAATAATTTCAACTTTGGCGGTTTCAAGCCTAGCAAGTCCTTGACAAAAAACATCAAGTACTGCACCACCAAGTTCTCGTCGCAGTAATTTAGGTGATATTGATGCTAACCTAATAATTTCTTAGGATTTATATTTAAAATTTAAGATAATATAGATAAAAACAAATGGATTCTAGGCAAAATAAAAGCTAGTATAATTACTAGCTTCAATATTATCTAATCTACACAGGTCTTCCGAAATAAGTCTGCTTACCGCTCTCAATTAAATACCTAATATGACACTCTTCGTACTTCTCATCACTTTCTCTTAACCACCAATAATCCTCTAAACTCATACCCTTATTAGCTTTACAAATTTCCCAAGCATCATAGCAAGGAATGCCCATCAAATCAAGAATATGGTCAACTGCATCTCTATCAGGCGGCATTACTCTATCCTCTACCCACCACAATACATTTTCATGCTCTGGTTTATAATTTAGTGAAAGGTTTGTATAATCATAAAGTATAGGTGGCAGATACTTTATATTATCAATGTTTTCATTTAATGTAAAAGAAAATTTTTCTTTTTTAGTATCATATTCAATTATTCCAACTTCTACGTCTTTACACATTAGAGTAAATTTTTCTAACATAATTTAATCTCTCCTCTACTAAATTACACATTGCATTAACTCTTTCTTTTCCTAAATTATCTTCATATGATTTTATAATATTTAAAAAATCCTCATTGTCATTCTCTAAATTTATTTTAGGAAGATTCTGTATAAGTTTAATTTGACTCATATGTTTCTTTTCAAAAGGTTTACTTTTATCAAACCTTTTCATCATATATTTATTTTTATTAATATTTTTTATTTCTTCTAAATTTAAATCTGAATATAAGCTAAGACCATTATCGAAAATAGGGCAATATCTTTTTTTGCCATTTACTATGTATCCAAAATTATTAAAATGTCTGTCTATATTATTAACTATAAAATCTAATATTAACGTTTGATTAATTTCTTCTTCAAATTCTTTAAATTCATTTATTATATGGTCGTATGTTATTTTTTCTTTGAATGATTTGTAATGCCTTCCAAAAGTAACTAATATCTCATCTTCATGTAAGAAGTTTTCACTTACACAACAAAGAATATTCTGTGCATCAAAATCTTCACACCCCTTACTTTCTATGGCCGTTAATTTGTAATCCACTCCACTAAATCCAAGTTTTTCTCTTATTTGTGAGCAGATACATTCAACGATTGGTTGTACTTTATTAAATATACCATAATGTAGAGATCCGCTTTTGTAGTAGTTATCTTTGTCATTCCACTTAAGAAGTACTCCTTTAGATGTTTGACTTAGTCCAACTGAATTTAAGTTAGTTGTATATATGTTATTTTGTATTTTAATCACCTTCTTTATATCACTAATTATTTTACTTAGATTTTTTTATAGATCTATTTGATACTTATATTAATAATTAGTTTGAAATTCTCTTTTCCCTTTTATTTGGTAAAATTATTTATTTCTATTGTTTGTCTACAATATAATTCTTTTACCTATCTCTCATACACCAACTTACCATTAAAGAAAGTTTTCAACACCTTAGTATTTTCAATATCAACAGGATTAACACTAAAAATATCCCTGTCAATTATTATAAAATCAGCATACTTACCAACTTCCAGACTACCAACTTCATTTTCTCTAAAAATCTGATACGCTCCATTTATAGTAAAACTTCTAACCAAGTCTTCCACAGTTCCTCGTTCATTTTTATTTAACAAATATCTTTCGTCGTCCATGTCTGTAATATCATCAACACCAAAGTATTTATGATTGTATAGATTTCTAGTTACACCAGCTTCTATTGCATAAAAAGGATTTGGAACCGGGGTTACTGAGTGATCTGATGATGAAGTTATGATTACGCCTTCATTTAAGAATGACTTCAGAGGGTATTCTTCCTCTGCTCTATCTCCCACTAATTTATAATCAACCTCTTCCCACCACTTTGGTCCTTTTAGATGCCAATATGGTTGCAAAGCTGCTATAACATTTAAATCTTTGAATCTTTTGATGTCATTTTTATCTACTAATTGTAAATGTGTTATGGTGTTTCTAAAATTAACGTCAAATTTTCCACTTAGTTCATAAGTTTTTTCAATGGCATCTAGAACTTTTCTAGTTGAGCCATCTCCCACAGAATGAACATGTATGGAAAAATTATTATCATTGGCGTATTTTATGCAGTTTATTAAATCTTCATCATTCCACAAGAATTCTCCATAATAATTGTCACCTCTCTTGGCACCTACTTCATATGGTTCTAGTAAATAGGCAGTTGAACCTTCCACCACTCCATCTCCTAGAAGTTTTATGGTAGTTGTTTTAAAGTAGTCACAATCGTAATCTTCCTTAATTTTTTTAATCTTATCTCCTTGAGCTTTCCAATGTTCTTCACCATATATGATAACACTATTTGATATTCTCATATTTAATTTATTCTTATTATATAGCTCCTTATATACCTCTGGCATTATGCCCCAGTTTAATCCTGACATGGCAAGAATGCTGGTGATTCCATATTCATGCATTTTCTCTTGGAACAGTTCAAAAGCATTTGCATATTCTTCATCTGTATAATCATCTTCTCTTACCAGTTGTGTTGCAGTCTCTTTTAAAGTGCCCCAAAGTTCATTTGTCTCATTGTTTATTTCTATTTTTCCACCTTCTGGGCAAGGTGTGTTTTCATTTATATTAAAAACTTCCATAGCCTTGGAGTTTATCCATAGAGTATGTCCATCATAAGCTCTCAAAATTATGGGTAATTCCTTTGATACTTCATCTAAATGTTCTTTCTTAGGTCCTTTTGCCAACTCTTCTCCTTCAAATGCTCCTAAGGACCAGCCTCTCCCATGTACAGCTTTCGCATGAGGGTTGTTTTTTATAAATTCTCTTATGGTTTTCTTATATTCTTCAACTGAGTGCAGTCCATACAAAGATACTTCATAAAGTTCAACCAAGGCAGTTCCTGGTGGATGTATATGACTATCTATAAATCCAGGTAGTATCATATTGTTATTGGCATCTATAATTTTACTTTCTTTATTGATATATTTTTCTACTCCTTCATTACTTCCCACATATATTATCTTATCATCATTGATAGCCATAGCTTCTTTGATGGAATTTTGATTATCTATAGTATGTATTTTTGCGTTTTTTATTACGGTAGTTGCATATTTCAAATTATTTCACCTCTTTTTATTTACCACACTTCTCTTTTCATATTGTTTATATTACCTTATTATATACGTAAGTTATAAATAAAAAAAGGTAGTAACTTTTTTGTTACCACCTTCTTTTATTATATACCTTGTTTTTAATTAATTATTAATCTTTCGTATTATCTTTAAGCAAGTCATTGTAATTACTTTACTTGCTATTTAGTTCTATCTATGCCTAATCTCTTATCCATATTTTTTAACATATCACTAAATTTATTTGTTACAGTATCATCAGCATTAACTATATTATCTACTAATTTGATAAAATCATCTTCTGATTTGTTATAATCATCGCCTGTAATTTTATCAAGTTTTTCAATTTTAGCATCTATATCTTGTATTAATTTTTCACCTTCTGCAATTAAACTTTCATTCATTTTTTTCAATTCAGCATCTTCTGTTTTTGTATCCTTTTTTAGTCCATCAATAAATGCTTGCATTTTTTCTTTTCTATCTTTATAAGCTTTTTTCACATCAGTTAAATATTGTCTATTGCCTGGATATTCTGCTCCTCTATAAATACGTTCTGCAGAATCCACATTACTACTAAACATATCTTCTGATGTAATTTTTCCTAGATTTTTATCATACAATCCTGTATAAGTATTGTAATAAGCTTGATCTATAGTGTCTGTTGCATCTCCTGTTGTTCCTGCATTTTCTGTTGTTATATTGTTTCTATTGTTACAAGCTACTGCACCAAAAACAAATAATAAAGATAAAGCTAGTGTCACAAGTTTTTTCATCTTAATTTACCCTCCATTTTAACTATGTGTTTAAATTTATTATCCTCACTTTTATCTTTTTTATTTAATTTGACAATAAAAATCAAAATTACTCAAAAAACTTTCCTTTATAAAAATTCTCATTCCCAAGTTTTTTTGCCGTAAGCCTGAACATGACGCAACCATCTGGACATACAATGTCTTTGCTATATTTACTAGTTCCGCCGATATTTTCTAAATCTCCACCACTTCTGACAGCCTCCATTATTGGAAACATAATCATCATGGATTTGGAGCAGATACCCTGTCCATCAGCATTAACAGGACAGCCATAGGTACAGGTATACTTATCTCCAATTTCCTCGCCATTTCGGCAATAATGCTCTGTGCTGTCACCACGCAGAAACCCTATTACCTGGATCTCCCATTCATACTCCTCATCATACCATTTTTTCATGATAAACCTCCAATCCCAAATTTATTTTTTCATTGTTTATAAATAATCTCCGCTACAAATTCCTATTTATCTCTACCATATCAAAATACTTTTATTTCACACTAATATTAAAATTGCCTATTAAATTAAATAATAAGTGTTTACAAATCTGATTTGGATTTATGAAGTTTAAGTTGTTCTTCACCCCATCTAGATAATTCATTCAATGTGGGAAGTAGTGCTTTTCCTCTATCTGTTAGAGCATATTCAACTTTAGGAGGAATGGTTTCATATTGAATTCTTACAACAAGGCCCTCTTCTTCTAATTCTTTTAAAGATTTTGTAAGCATCATATTACTAATACCTTTAACTTTTCGTTTTAATTCATTATATCTAGTAAACTCATTGGCAAATAAGTACCACAAAATAGGCAGCTTCCACTTTTGACCAATAATCTCTAATGCATATATAAGGGGACATTTTGTCTCATATACATTATCACTAGAAAATTTCAAATTACAATTTGTATCATTATTCATAATTATAACTCCTTTAAATTCAATAGTATACTTTTTATACTAAAGCAGAAAAAAATACGTACTTGTATAATTATAACCGTCTGCTATATTTATTATAATAGAAATATTAAAAATAAAATACTATAAATAAAAAGGGGTGCTGCTATGAAAGTTTATGCTATTAACGGAAGTCCGAGAAAAAATAAAAATACAGCTACATTACTTGAAAAAGCTTTAGATGGAGTAAAAGAATCAGTAAAAAGTAAAGAAATTGAAACTGAAATCATTAATTTATACGATTTAAACTATACTGGATGTAAAAGTTGCTTTGCCTGCAAAAGACTTAACAGTGCAAGCTATGGAAAATGTGCAGTAAAAGACGATATTAAAGAAGTTTTAGAAAAGGTATCTCAAGCTGATGGCCTTATCTTTGGTTCTCCAATATATTTTGGAACTATAACAGGTCAATTACAGTCATTTTTAGAAAGACTGTTATTTCCCTATTTAGTGTATGATAAAAACTATTCTACTATTGCACCAAAGAAGATGCCAACAGCATTTATTTATACAATGAATGTTCCAGAAGAATTAATGGATCAAATTGGTTATTTAAAAACATTCGACCACATTGAATCTCTTATTGGACGTATGTTTACAAAACCATTAGTTATGCATTCAAATAATACTTACCAATTTGACGATTACTCAAAATATGAATCTAGTGCCTTTTCTGAAGAATCAAAAGCAGCACATAGAAAAGTGCAATTTCCTATAGATTGCCAAAAAGCATTTGACCTAGGTGTAAGCTTAATAAAGTAATATACTAAGTAAATAACTCCTTTGAAATATTCTAATTAAGCTTTATATTTCGAAGGAGATTTATCTTCTTTTTAATCTTATTAAAATGCTAGTTTATATGAAATTTACTATTGTCACTTATCATAATTAAGAATTTTACTTTTAATTATATCTATATTTTTCTTATTATAATCTAAACTACTGCTAATAGTTATAATCTTATCATCATAAACAATTATCCTATCATAAATAAGATCTACTTCATAAACTTCCTTTGCTCCCCAGTTTTTTAACTCCTCTTTATCAGCTAATTTTTTGCACCTTACTTCATACTCATTAGACTCTTTTAGAATAGAATACACTGCCTTATCCATAATCTTCTGGTACTTACTCTCAAATATTGAATATGACAAAGTAGATGAACCTTCTTCAGATTCTTCATTACCTATATAATCATAATAATCAACATACTTTGCAAAAGGTGATGAAGATCTTACCTGAGTACACTCTCTTATTTCTTGAATATCTATATTAAAATCATCTAAGGATAAAGGCATTTCACCTTTTGAAATGTTTTTACCGTCATCAAATGTAAAGCCGATTGTACTTATAATAGTAAATATAACAAATAGTATACCTGTAAAATTAACATATTTATTTAATAAATAATGTGGCTTATAATGTGTTACTTCATCAAAACTATGATTATCTTCTTTCATTATTCTCTTATACTTTATAAGTTTCAATATTATAATAAGCAAATTAAATAATATAACTATAGCTCCTGCTATTATCCAAATGATTAAAAAATTACTACTTATAAAATTTATAAAAGATTCTCCAAACATTGAATTACCAAGTAAAAAAGGCATTAATACTATAAATATATTGGTTATGATTCCGAACTCTTCTGTAAACACTTTGTTAAATTTAAGTTTCTTCTTATCTATCCTTTTTTTAGTTCCCCTATTTATAAATATTTGAAACTTCTCATTGCCACAAACATGTTCTAAGTTTTCTTCTTTAGTAGAATCTATATAATCTTTAGTAGGGATATAATTGTCCCCTAATAAATCTTTATCTGTAATATCTACAAAAAATCTTATAACTTTAGAATCTATTTTTTTAAATGTTAAAGAAGTTTTGCTAACTTTACTTATCATCCATCCTTCTAGTGCCATTTTGCTTAAATATGCTTCTAGACTTTCTGTATCTAGCAAGCCAAATGCATTAATTTTTACTACTTTATTTGACCCTAACTTCATAATTCCCCCTTGCATTTCTTAGACATATTTTAATAGTAGTTTATGATATTGTTTTTTGCAAATTCTTTTACTTATCTCATTAGGTTTTAAATTTACACCCATAACTATAACGATGTATTTAAATAACAATCTTAATTGTTTCCCAATAATTTTTTATTGTTTTTCAGTAAATAATGTATTAAAATAAAACTATAATAAATTTAGAGAGGTGTTTTTGTGAAAGTTAAAAGAAAATCAACAGCTTTTTTAAGATTAGTTGTTTATTTAATTGGAATTTTAGTTATTGGATTATACATATTTGCCATACCTTGGATATCTAGTCAGGCAAGTACACCTTACCGTGCTCATGTACTATATCCCATAGTAGCATTATTACTTTTAACAGGTGTACCATTTTACTTGGCTTTATTTAACACTGTGAAACTTTTAAATTACATTGATAAGAGTAAAGCTTTTTCCAATTACTCTGTAATTGCTTTAAAAAATATAAAACATTGTGCTTTATCCATAAGTATTTTATATTTTTTAATTATGCCTTTCCTATATGTATGGGCAGATAAAACAGATGCTCCTGGTATTATATTAATGGGAATGGTGCCTACCTTCGCTTCTATAGTAATCGCAACTTTTGCAAGTATTCTTCAAAAACTATTGATAGATGCTTTAGAGATAAAAAACGATAATGATTTAACTATTTAATATAAGGTAAATCTTAATATCATTTATTAAAAGAATAACTTTAAAAACCTCTCTTATTTGTGCAATATATGAGAGGTTTTTAAAATAGGAAACCACTATACTTGTAGTTGTAAGGAGAGATGTTATGGAATGGTTAGATAAACTAAATGAATCAATTGAATACATTGAGGATAACCTTGAAGGAGATATAGAATATGAAAAAGCAGCAAAACTTGCCTGCTGCTCCACTTATCATTTTCAAAGAATGTTTTCCTATATAGCTGGTGTAACATTATCAGAATATATAAGAAATAGAAAAATGACAAAGGCAGCCGTAGATCTGCAAAATGGAGAAAAAGTCATAGATGTATCATTGAAATACGGATATGATTCCCCTACTGCTTTTAACAGAGCTTTCAAAAAAGTTCATCACATATGTCCATCAACTGCCCAAAAGGAAGGAACTTGCCTCAAGTCATACTCTCCCATAAGTTTTAAAATAACTATTAAAGGAGTGGAAGAAATGGAATTTAAATTAGTAAAAAAAGAAGCTTTCAGAGTGGTAGGAGTACACACAAAATTAACTAATAATTTCGATGAAAATCTTATCGAGGTGCCAAAACTATGGCAAGAATCAACTAAAAACGGAAAACTTCAAGAAATATTATCATTATGTGATGAAAATTCATATGGAGTACTTGGCCTAAATGCTTGTAATGGAGAGGAAAAAGACTGGAAATATTATATAGCTGTAGCAACTGACAAACCTGCACCTGAGGGAATGTGTGAATATATAGTTCCTCCATGCACTTTTGCAGTATTTGCAAACCAAGGTCCAATGCCTCAGTCTATACAAGACCTGGAAAAAAGAGTTTTAACAGAATGGATGCCAACTTCAGGATATGAGTTTGCTGAATGTATAAATATTGAAGTATATTTAGATGAAAGCACAGAAAACGGTAAGTTTGAAGTATGGCTACCTGTCAGAAATAAATAATTTCATATTCTAGTAAGTAAAATAAAGCTCTCTCATGTTTAATAATGAAAGAGCTTCTTTACTATTATTTTATTTGATTTTTCAAATTATAAAGTCTATTCTTTGCTTCTTCTAACCCATACTCAGCAGACTCCTCATATAAGGCCTTAGCTTTCTCTAAATCAACTTCCATACCATAGCCTCTTTCATAAATTTCAGCTATATTAAATAAAACTATGGATATTTCTTCTTCATCGTCTATTTCTCTGGCATCATTTAGGGCATCTTCATAAAGAGCTAAAGCTTTTTGTGGGTCTGCTTCTACTCCATGACCGAAAATATACATTTCTGCCAAATTACTTTTTGCAATAGATTCATTTTGTTCTATGGCTTTTTCATACCACTTCACTGCTTCTTCGTAGTTTTTCTCTATTCCTAAGCCCTCTTGATAAATATATCCTAAATTACACTGAGCATCAGAATATCCTAAGTTTGCAGATTTTTCATACCATATTTTAGCTTGTTGGAAGTCCACATCTATGCCTATGCCTTGATTATACATATATCCAAGTTGATACATGGCCACTTCGCTTCCCTCCTTGGCAGCTTTTTCATAAAGATCCATAGATTTTTTATAATCTATTTCTACACCTTCACCATATCTATACATCATTGCCAAATTACAAAGAGCATTTTTATTATTTTGCTCACCTGATTTTTCATACCATTCTATGGACTTTTTATAATCTATCTCACTACCTTGCCCCATTTTATACATAACACCTAAATTGTAGGCAGCATTGGAATTTCCAAGGTTTGCAGATTTTTCATACCACTTAAGTGCCGTTTCATAATCTTGAGTTACACCTATGCCATTTTCATATATATATCCCACATAAAAACAAGCAAACTCTGTCTTAGAGTTTTTGAACCAATAAAGTGCTTTTTTATAATCCTTTTCAATACCAATTCC
Source organism: Terrisporobacter vanillatitrophus (assembly GCF_051148895.1). Lineage (GTDB taxonomy): Bacteria > Bacillota > Clostridia > Peptostreptococcales > Peptostreptococcaceae > Terrisporobacter > Terrisporobacter vanillatitrophus. Next base: position 1,583,686 of record NZ_CP154625.1, on the reverse strand, counting down.
TTTAAAGTACATATTTCCAAGGGCGTATTGTGCATCTTTGTATCCTTGATTAGCTGATTTTTTATACCACTCTAAGGCTTTTTTATTATTTTTCATTTTATAATATTTTTCATCAGCTTCTATTTTTATTTGAAAATATTTCTCCAGTCCTTCCATACCATCTTCATAAAAAATACCCATTATATATTGGCTGTGACCATTGTTTTGAAGTGCTGACATTTTACACAAAATCAAAAATTCCTCAAAACTTTGATTTGCATCCTCTCCACAAAGAAATTCTTTTGCATCTTTTAATTTCTTGTGAGCATCTATTTCATTAAACTCGTGTATATCATTATCAAACTCGTATATATCATTATCAAAGTTACTCATGTCTTCCACCTCTAGATTTTATTTGCATTAATAAAGTTACTTTTCATATTATTTATACTTAGGTATTATACCATAAAGTTAAAAGGGCTACACATTTTTGTGTAGACCTATCATTTACTTAGTTTTTATATATTTTTTATCATATATTGATATTATAAGTGAAAAGTTTTGTAAAGCTATTTTATCTTTATTGCAAATACAATAGTATATAACCTATAAACAAATTTCATAACTGGATGCTAATATATAGAAAATCCCACCTTCTGTTTGTTGTTGATATAGTTTATATTTATCTATTTCTTTTACCACTTCATTTAATTCTTCTTTGTAATTTAACATATCATTTTCATCTTTAGGTTCATAATCATAATCACCATGGTATAAATATCCTTCTAAACGATTATTAAATATTTTTTCAATCATATTTATTTTAGCTGTAGTATCAAAAATTTCATAAAACCCAAATAATTCTGAGCCTATAGAATTATTAAAATAATTTATTTCAAAATCAATAGCAATAACGCCTTTAAAAATAATTAATGCTTTAATTACTCTATCCTTTTCATCATAATACTTAATATTAAATTCTACTTTACTATTAGTATATTTTTGATTAATATTGAGTTTTTTCATTGTTCCATCATATGTACTAAGTATTAGTTTTGACTTCATTTTATTCTCCATAAATATTTGTTTCTTTACATTATATTTAAATAATCTAATTTACAAATTCCTGTTTTAAGTTTAATCTATATGTTATAATTTATTGCATAATATATTAAAATTGTTCATACACAAACCTATTTTAAACATTACTTTTCTACTTTATCATTATCTCTAGTTTTCTTTTTTTTAGAAAAACCAATACAAATATATGCACATCCTAATATTGTGAATCCTGTATTTTTACCTGCTATTCCTGCTATTATAAAGCAAATAGCAGCAAAGAACCAGAGTTTGCGAGCAATATTATTATCCATATAAACTCCCCCTATCCAAATTCTTACTTAATAAATATAAAATTACTATTGCATAATATATAACTATTGTTCACCAAATAGGCTCTATAAATTGGAATTTATTAACTTAATATTTGAAATGTAGTAATTATCTCCCAAATATATTCAGTACTCCATGCAACAATATGGTTGAGTAAGTATTTTTGGCTTTTAGCCTAACAGCACCTAAAATAATTCCAAAACATAACCCTGTTATCACTTTCCATATCATAACTTTTGCAAGTCCATTTTCTACACGAAAGGCAATGGAACTAATATAACCAATATGCCAAAGTGCAAATAGTAAAGTGCAAACAATATAGGTTTTCCATTCTTTTAAAAATATGGTATTAAGTTTATTCCAAACATATCCCCTAAATATTAATTCTTCAAAAACTGGTGTTACTATACTGCCATAAACGAGTAATGTTATGGGCTGAATTCCACCAGTAAAATTAGATGGTGTAGCTATTAATAAAATTGTTGCAATAATTGTTATAAGTATATAAAACATACCAAATTTATTAGGTAATATTGAAAGGGATATATTCTTCTTTCTTGTGAATATTATAAACAAAATTGTAATAACTATCATCCCAAACATAGTTACCATACTATCAAAATAATCAGTTCTCTTGAAAAATATAAAAAAACATTGTTCTATTGTAAATAATAATAATTGAAGAAAAACTAACAATACAATAATTTTTTTTATGCTTTTTTCTCTACAATCTTCCAACTTTTATCCCCCCATTATTACCCCTATAAATTGTAATTTATGGATTGTAATATTTTTGAATGTTAGAACTATAGTATTTCTCTCTTGAAATAAAACCACTTACCATCTACACCTGCTAATTCCCATCCTTCTTTACCAAGTGCATTTAATTTTTCACTAATATCCTTATTATATTGACTCTTATCAGTTATAAAAACACTTTTTAATTCAATCTGAATTTGCTCTATTCTATATTCGTATTGTTTCACATAAATCACCCCTAAGATTTATTTTTAATTATTTAAATATATAACATTTATATATTTACTTTTTTATATTTGTTTGTAAGGTTTTGTTTATATAAAGACCTTAAACTATGAATAACTTCACTTTCCATATCTTTTTTTCTTATTAGGGTTGCCTTATTGGCATTGAAATAAGTTATAAAATAATCCTTTGACTCAAATACTTCATAAAACTGAGCATATTTAACTTTTATTTCCCCTTCAAATACTTTACTTTTTACTATTAAAAAATCTTCGTAAAAGTCTAGTACTTCTTGTGAACCCAATGATCCTGTTTTATCAGTTTCTATTATTCGTCTAAATTTTATTTCGATTTTTAATATTGTAATTAAAATTACTACAATCATTAATATAATCCAATAATATATAAATCCTATTAAATCAAATTGATTTTCACTATAAAAAATTAGACCTGATATGAAAGCAGTAAAAAAAATCATAAATATAATCATCATTTTACTTTTTAAAAATGTTGATATGTATAAAAACTTACGGTAATCCTCCTTTGCCATAGTAGTTTTTACTGTAAATAGTTTGCTATAATTCATGTTTCCCCCCCTTTCTGCTTTATTATATAATAACAAGTTCTTGGCATAAAATGCCAAGAACCCTACCCCAGTGGCTCAGTTGTTAACTAGTCATTACTCTCAACATAAAACTTTAGTGCTTCTCCAATAAACTTAGATGAACCACTTCCATATTTATCATCCATTACTTTTATCAAATTAAGATCTGAACAATATTGTTCTGATTGATAGCTCCAGTAGTTTTCTCCAATTTCTACTTTTAAATAGTCATGTTGTCTTTGTGTCTCTTCTACTATTTCTAAGATAATTCTTTGAATTTCCTCAGCTGAGGAAGACTTACTTAAATCAGACGTAAGCTTTTTATATGATGTTTCAAGTTTAGGCTCATAATCACCCAAATTCCATTTTAAAGCTTCCCCAATAAATTTAGATGCACCACTTCCATATTTCTTATCAACTTTCTCTATCCAATCTGGAAAAACTAAATAAAGTTGTACCATTGAGTGCCAATAACTATCTCCCATATCCCCACTAAAAATTTCATAATTATTTTTAGCTATATTAGTTATATCAGTAACAATTTGCTGAATATCCTTTGATGAAATATCCTTACTTAAGTCAGTTGTAAGTTCTTTATATAGCTCTTTTAATTTAGGATTATTATCACAAAGACAATCTTCTTTAAACCTATCCATTTCTTCTGCTTTAGTTAGCATTAAACTATTATTCAAATTTTCCTTAATAGCTTTAGCATATTTTTCTATGCTGCCATATTGCTTTATAGCCATAGTAGCAATTTTTTCTTCCTCAGTTTTCACTTTTGAAATTATATCATCATACTTATCTATGCTTCCCCACATTTTGATAATTTTGTCAGTATTTTCTTTTTTAAATTCTTCTAGCACATTATAATATTCAGTCATATCAAATTCATTAAAACTCATAGTGTTTGCTCCTTTTAAGGTTTTATTTATTAGTTCTATCAAACCATTTAATCTATCTCGTTTTAAAATAATCAATTTTTTATGGTTTTCTAGAGCTTTCATCTTATCAAAGTGAGGATTAGTTATGATGTCTTTAATTTCATTTAATTGAAAATCAAGTTCTTTAAAAAATAGAATCTGTTGCAAAGTTTCAAGAGCTTCATCATCATAAAGCCTATAACCTGCTTGCGTTAATTTAGTTGGTTTTAATAATCCAATTTTATCGTAGTGATGTAGCATTCTCACACTTATTCCTGTTAAATCTGAAACTTGTTTTACTGTTCTCATAATTTCATCTCCACTCTTGATTTTAGAGCTCTAATAACACATCTACTCAGCCGGCATGAATTTCACTTGTGTACTGGACCTCTAATTTTAGATTACACTATGACATAATGTTAGGGTCAACACTTTTTTGAATTTAATTTTTGTACTCTTCGATTTTAATTGTAACATATGAAGTAATAAAATTTGCAAAAAAGAAGATACACAAGTTAAAGCTCCCTAAAAAAATAGGGAGCTTTGTTATATTTTACATGAAGTATTTTTCTTCTAATTGTTCTATATTCATAGGCTTTTCGTAATAATAGCCTTGAACAGTATTGCATCCAAGATTTCTTAGTACAGCAAGTTGAGAGTCACTGTCTACACCTTCTGCTACTATACTCAAACCTAACCCTTTTGCCATATTTATTACAGCTTTAGCTATTTCATAATCTTCTTTGGATTTGTCTATTCCTTTTATAAGAGATATATCAATTTTCAAAGTATCTACAGCAAAACTTTTTACATACTTAAAAGAAGAATATCCACTTCCAAAGTCATCTATGGATATTTTTATTCCTAAATCTCGTATTTTTTTTAGTTTTTCTATAATTATTTCACTATCATCAATAGCTATTTTTTCAGTTATCTCTAAATTTATAAGTGAAGGATTTATATTTGTATTTTTAAGATTTGAAACTAGTACATCTAAAAATCTTTCATCTGAAAGCTGGATAGGTGATACATTTATTCCAACTTCTATATCTATATTGTATAATTCTTGCCATTTCTTTATTTGCAAGAATGTGGACTCTATAATCCAATTTCCCATATCAATAATTAAACCAGTTTCCTCGGCAAGTGGTATAAACTTCGAAGGATATACAAATCCTAATTCATCATTTACCCATCTAATAAGAGCTTCAACACCTACTATTTTATTATTTTCTATATTAAATTGAGGCTGGTAGTACAGAATAAATTCTTTATTCTTTAGTGCTTTTTTCATAAGTTCTTCCATCTTAAATTTATTGTACATACTATCTTCTTTATATAAAGAAAACTTACTAGAGGCATTTTTCTTTGAAGCATACATAGCCATATCTGCTTTTTTCATAAGAGTCAATTTATCCTCTCCATCAGTTGGATAAATTACTCCGCCTATGCTGAAATTAATGTTAAAGTTAATTTTTTCTATACATACTTCTTCATCAAATTCACTTATTATTTGATTAGCAAATGATTTTAAATCATTTTCACTAGCTATATCTGTATAAATTATTACGAACTCATCTCCACCTTGTCTTATAATGGTACTATTTTTACTAGAGTATTTTTGTAACTTATTACCTATTTCATTTAAAAGTAAATCTCCTACTTCATGACCATATAAATCATTTATATTTTTAAATTTATTTAAATCTAAAAATAGTATTCCAAATTTACTATTATCTTTAGATGCATTTACTATTAGCTCATCCAGCTTATGTAAGAGGTATCTTCTATTATAAAGATCTGTTAGTGTATCTTTATTAGATAAATAATTTAACTCTATATTTTTTTCATGAAGCTCTTTAGTCCTTTCTAAAACAGCACTTTCAAGTCCTTCATTTATGAGTTTATATTTTCTAACTAGTACTTTATTTTCATTTAACACCTTTATTTGTCTTATTACTATAACAGATATAAACATACCTATTATAGCTTCATGTTTATTATTTATATCCATAAAAAATAAAATAGGTATAGGTATTATATATAAATAAGATATAAAATCTTTATTTTCACATTCAATAATATTTTTAAAATCATCTTCACTCTCCACTGTAAATAAATATTCAATGGATGCTAACCCTATTAATAAAAAGCTTATTATCCAAAGTGAATCTAGGACTGTATTTGACACATAAGTATTCTCTAATATTTCGTACATATATACCAAATCCGCTAAAGAAAACAGTAATATTGCTAAAAAATTTATTGCAAAAAAATTACATTTAACCATATGCTCATTACTATATATATATATAATACTTAAATTTATCAAAGTCATAAAATCTAATATATTATACAAAATCAGATAAATATCAGTATTAAATAATGCTTGGGTATTATTTAATATAGGCATAATAGATGCAAACATAATTGATATATACATAATAATAATTATAGCAATATCAAAAGATACTCTACGTTTTTGTATTTTATATGTTTTTTTATTTTGTTTTATTAAAATTAAACTACTTAAAAATAATAATATATTACAAGGTAAGTAAAATAAGGTGGTTAAATCTGACATTATAAGTACTTCATTTAGAAAAAGTTCTTTTATTGCCCAAATAACTTCACCAATTGTAAAACTTGATATAGCTAATAAATTTAATAACCAATAATTTTTCAATTTATTTTTTTTAGTTTTTTTATATGTATTGTATACAAGTAAAATAGAAGTAATACATCCTAGTAGCCCCATAATATTAGTTGCTATTTCATAATATATATTTGTAGAAGGATAACTAAAAAAGATTATTGCGAATAATATAATCCCCATATAAATCTTATAAAATTTTGTTTTGTTTATTTTGTTCTCCATTTTGTCCCCACTTTTTTATTTTTTTCACATTTAGTTATATCGTTTATTATTAAATATAAATTTTATCAATTATTACATCTATAACTCTTACTTGGATCTCTTCTTCAACGTAAGATTTCATAGATTCCATTCTGATTTGTTCTTTTTTCTCTTCTTGGATATAATAGTTCATTGTATTTTCCTCGGGAAATTATAGTACTTATATTATTATATTAGCATATTTAGGGACTTTTCGCACAACCTTCCGGCTATCATAGAGGAAAAACAAGTTTCTCCTCTTGCTACTTTATATTATATCAATAAGTTATAAATTTCGTATACAATATATTTTTTATTGCAAAAACAAAAGGAGCTGTGGCATAAACGATTTGAAAATCGTCGGCGATAGCTCCTTTTGTGTATTCATAATTTACATCAACAAAAATTCTTATTTAATTATTTTCTATTATAATAAAATTGTATATTTAAATTATAATTTATCACTTGTAATATTTTTGAATGTTAGAACTATGATATTTCTCTCTTAAAATAAAACCACTTACCCTCTACACCTGCTAATTCCCATGCCTATTTTATAAAATACTTTAAATTTCCTTAGCAAGTTTTTGATACAAAACATCAAGAACTAAACCCCTAGGTGGAATTATCAATTTAAAACTTTGATTTTTCATAATTGTATGGGATGCTTGTTCCTACTACTACATCCTCAATTTTTTCAATAATTAGCCAGTCATCCATGTTTCCTTGATGATCAAATTCTAAAGGCTCAATTTCTTCAATATTTGTAAATTCAACTAAACACATACATTTCTTGTGCCATCTTGTTATTTGCTTATCTGTAAGATTTAATTTATCCTGGTTTTTGTTAAGCATATCTTCAATTTCATCTTCTGATAACTTCACATAATTCTCTACATTTGACACAGTTGCCATGGCTGTAATTTTTCCACTCCCTTTTTCCCTGCATTATCGCAATACACTAAATGCACCATTTTTATCCTCCTAAAATTATTATTTTTATATTTACTAGATAATATTTCTAGTTAAACGTCTCAATAAATTTTAGCATATTTTCAACATAATTTCCCTTTGTAACTGATTTATGTAACACCACTACTTCTATATATATCCGAAAGACTTAGACCCTGCATTACAAGATCTAAGCCTTTTCATCATATATTCCCAGTCTTAGTTAAATTCTATCCTCTTTATTAAACCACTCAATAGTTTCTTTTTTCATTTCATGATGAAGTATATTATTATATACTTCATCATATAGCCATTGCAAAGTTTTATTACTTAAATATTTTTTCATTTCATTTTCAGCTTCTAACATTACTACTTTTATTAAACAAGGACATTTTGTATGTGTATCAGGTAAATCATTCTTATCCAATAATATATTATTCTGTTTTATTTCTGCACATTGAAAAATGAATCGCATCCCTCTACAGCTTCTACAACATCCCAAAATGTTATTTCATCTGCACTTCTTGCTAATGCATATTCAACTCCTACTGAAAATTTCGGTTATTATGCCTAGAATTATTGACAAATCTAAATGTATAGGTTGTGGTACTTGCGAGAGAGTATGTATAGTTGGATGCATAACTGAATTAGAAAAGAAGAAAAGAACAATTAATTCATTAGCTTGTGTTGATTGCGGTGCATGCTAACTTGCATGTCCTAAAAAATGTATATCACAAAATTAGTGTGAAATATACAATTAATGTTTCTTAAATAATTATATAAAAAAACAGTACATAAGTTAGTATGTACTGTCTTTTTAACTCACTTTTATAAGATTACCTCTTCTTTTTTAAGCATATGATTCACTTTCTATTTACTAATAGCAAGTTCCTAATTACTATTATTATCTACAAACTGTTGATTAACTAAATTTCTATAAAATTCATGAGATGACAATAACTCTTGATGATTACCAATGCCGCTTATTTTTCCATCTTGCATAACAAGTATTTTATCACTATCAACTACAGTAGATAGTCTATGGGCTATAACAAAAGCTATTTTTCCGTCTTTGATCTTGCCAAGGGACTCTTGAATTACTTTTTCTGACTCCGTATCAAGACTAGCTGTAGCCTCATCAAATAATAATATACTCGGATTTCTAAGTATGGCTCTGGCTACTGCAATTCTTTGTTTTTGCCCACCAGATAAATTTCTTCCTCTTTCACCAATTTCAGTATCAAATCCACTAGGCTGTTCCATAATAAATTCATAAGCACCAGCTAATTTTGCCGCATTCTCCAATTCTTCACTAGATATATCTCTATCTACTCCATATATCATATTTTCTTTTATTGTTCCAATCAATAAAGGTGAATCTTGCTGCACATAACTAATTTTATTTCTCCAAGATTTTATACTATACTTATTCAAATGATCATTATTTACAAATATATTTCCACTATCTGGAATTAGAAATTGCTCTATTAATCCAAATATTGTAGATTTACCCACTCCACTTGGACCTACAATAGCTACAGTTTCACCTTTTTTTGCAGAGAAGGTTATTTCATCCAAAACTTTTTTAGTTTCATAGGAATAATCTATGCCTTTAAAAGTAATTTCTTCTATATCATCAATATCCATACCTGAGTGAATATCTTCTTCTTTTTCTGTCAAGATTGTATAAAGATAAGCTGTTGCCCCCTTGGTTTTTTGAACACTAGAGAAGAAATCTCCCATACTAGCAACTGGAAATACAATTTGGAATAAATAAAGTAAAAATGCTACTAAATCCCCAGAAGAAACAGCTCCCACACTTACCCTATATGCTCCAAAAGAAATTACAAATATAAATATTACCATTGCAGAAATCATTATTAATGGACCTAAAAAAGATTGTATTTTGGCAGTTTTTATTCCATACTTAAATAAATTTTTAAAATTCTCTTCTCCTCTGCCAAACTCTTTTTCCTCAGCTCCATAAGCTTTAATAAGTCTGATTTCTGATAAGGTTTGACTTAATAAACCTGATAAATCAGCCATTTCTTTTTCTTCATCCAAAGCTATTTTATAAAGCTTACCTCCTATAGGCATGATTATTAATACTATCACTGGTATAGTAAGCAATAATACTAATGTCATTGGCACATCTATTAAAAATAATATTACCACAGCTCCAACAATAGTTATAATATTAGTGATAAATTCCGTTAATCTGAATGATACTAATTCTTTTAACACTGTAGTATCATTGGTTACACGAGATATTAATTGTCCCGAATGTTCTTTATCATAATACCTAACTGGCAAATTAAGTAGCTTTTTCCATAACTTTGTTCTAAGATCTTTTACTACCTTTATTCCTGCATATTGCAATAAAAATACTGATAATATACTACACGATATCCATACAATTAGCATAGCTCCAATACCTAGAATAGTTTGCATGGATAATCCTTTTGAAATATTTTCTATAACATCTTTAGCCATCAGCGGCATTACTAACCCTGCTAATGCACTAAATATTGAAAGTATTAAACCAAACACTAATAAATGTACTGGTGGTTTTGTCAATTTGATTAAATCTTTTAATTTTACCTTTTCCATAATTCTCCTCCTCCTGCACTCTGTAAATATAATTATAAGTCTTAGAGTAGGTTTGTTGTCAATAAATTATTATTTATCTATAAGATTAAAATCCCATTGCTTTTTTAACAACATTCATCTCTTCTTTAGACGTTAATTTTTCTAACAGTGCAAATGCAACTCCTGAAGCTGTAGAAGGGCAATATGAAGTAATTATATTATTATCAATTACAATTGGTTCATTTTGAACATTAACACCAAATTCAGCTAATTGTTTCTGTCTATACCCTTCACGTAAATGATAAGTTGTCGCTTTCCTATTTTCTAAAATTCCACTTTTACCAAGAGGAAGAGCCCCAACACAAATAGATGCAATTATTTTACCACTTTCATTAAATTTTTTGATTAATTCAAGAAACTGTTCATCGTAAGCTTCCTCATAAAAATTAAACTCCTCAAATCCTCCTGGAATTGCTAATGCATCATATTCATTAATATTAATTTCCTCTATTGTCTTATCTACTATAATAGGAATATTAAAAGTACTTATTACTTTTTTCGTAAAGCCACATGTTTCAACGGTAATATCATGCTTGTAATCATTTCTTGCCCAACCAAGTACATCTATGAAAACACTAAATTCCATTGTCTCAAAACCTTTTAAACAAAATACTAATACTTTCACTTCTACCTCCCAAAAACATCTTTAAATTAATAAATTTTCATTTAAGTAACTCTCACAACTTTGAAATCACTCATATATCTTCATTTATCTATCTCCTTTTCAAATTTATATTTATACATATGGTATCATATGTATATTTACCTCGCATTATATAACTTTCAATGAATCTATTTATCATTTTATCTCTCTCATTTTCGCTAACAAAAACATGAGTTGGGATCATAAAAATAAGTGCATTTATTTTGCAATGTAGAGTTACTACCTATATCTTTATTTATATATGACCTTTACAACTTCCTATTTTATTATGTATATGGTCTTGAAAAAAATAGTCAAAATACTATAATCTAAGTTATTAACCAAATTAGTCAATAATAGAAGGGATAAACATGAATGAATTATTTAATAAATTAAATGAAGACAAAAAACTTGCTATTATAAATTCTGGACTTGAGATTTTTAGTATTTATGGATTTCAAAAATCATCAACAGATTTAATAGCTCGTAAAGCAGGAATATCAAAGGGATTACTTTTTTATTACTTTAAAAATAAGTTAAGTTATTTCACATATTTATTTGATTATTCTCAAAATATCATATCAGCAAATATTGATATGAGTATATACAGAGAAACTAGAGATTTTTTTGAAATTTTAGAATATACAATGGAACAAAAATATAAACTTCTAGCAAAATATCCTCATATATTAAATTTTATTGTAGTTGCCTATTGCTCAACTGATGAGAGAATAATAGATATAGTAAGAAATAAAGTTATTTCTCATAATAAAATTAATATTTATGAGTATCTAGAGAATATAGATAAAAGTAAATTTAAAAATGAAGAAGATATACACAAAGTTATAGAAATGTTATCTCTAATGCTAGATGGATATTTACAAAATCAATTAAAAATGAATCAAAAGATAGAAATTGATGAAATAATGAAAAAATACAAGATATGGACTTCTTTACTTAAAGACGCTGTATATAAATAAGGAGGAGAGTATGAGAATTGCAATATTTACCTTAGGAAGTCGAGGGGATGTACAACCATATATAGCCCTTGGAATAGAAGCCCTAAAACATAACCATGAAGTAGTAATATGTACAGGGGAAAGTTTTAAGTCATTTATAGAAGGTAACAATATAGACTTTGCTAAAGCAGATTTAGACTTAATGGCACTTCTACAAACAAAGGAAGGTCAAGAAGTATTCAATAATGGAAGAAAACATATAATAAAAGCTATGAAATATGCAAAAGAAAAAGTAAATTCAGCATATAGAAAAACTATGGAGCAGTTTTATAACTGTGCTAAAAATGCAGACATAATAATATATCACCCAAAAGCCCTTGGAGCACCAGATATAGCGTATAGGCTTAATATTCCATGTATAAGTGTATCACCCGTACCATTTATATATCCTATAGAAGAATTTCCCAACTTAGTAATATCAACAAAGAAAGATTTAGGAAAGAAGTTAAATAAGTTATCCTATGCAGTTACTAAATATGCAGAAGCTTCCAATATTAAGGAATTAAATGACTTTAGAGAAAATGTACTAAACTTACCTAAACGTAAAAGTGGGGTTTATACTTATGCCATTAACAATACACCTATACCTATAGTATATCCTGTAAGTAAATATTTGTTTGAAGATATAAAAACTTGGGATAATAAAGTGTATTTGCCAGGATTTGTGTTCTTAGAAAATAAAGAAGAAAAACTAGATCCAAAAATCGAAAAATTTATATCAAAAGGTAGTAAACCAATAGTAATTTCCTTTAGTAGTATGCCTCTAAAAAATCCTGATAAATTTAAAGAAACTTTAGTTAAAGCTTTAAATAAAATCAATTATAGAGCTATTGTATTAACTGGAATTAGTGGAATGCATTTTGAAGATGAAAAAAATATATTAGCAGTACCATCAGCATCACACAACTTACTATTTCCACTATCAAAAGGAATAATGCACCATGGTGGAGTTGGAACTATGGCTAGTGCATTAAAATCAGGTAAACCACAATTAATAATGCCATTTTCTGTAGACCAACCATTTTGGGCACATAGATTGTACATGCTAGGATATGCAATTAAACCCTTAAGTGAAAATACCGTTACTGCAGATATATTAGCCAAAGCTTTTATGGAAATGGATGAACCCAAGTATGTTACAAATGCAGCTATAATAAAGAAAAAGTTAGATAGTGAAAATGGAAATGAAAACTTAATTAAGTATATAGAAAATTTTTACTTTAATTATAAAAAGTAAATTATGTAAAATTATTAGTTATTTCATTAAGATTATCAACGTGTAAAGTCTTCATTAACTCTAACTGATCATTAACTCTTTTTTCTGCTTAAGCTATACTATGAAAACTCTCATTAGATTCATTCATTGCATTGTTTGCAATTGTTACTATTTGTTTTCCTTTATCACGCTCTCCTTTAAGAAGATTCATAATATGGCTCATCTCCTCTAATAAACGGATTACTAAATAAAAAAAGCTAATATTTTAATATTTTAATGCTTATTGCATAAAATGTTAAAATATTAGCTCCAAGAACTGCATCCCCAGATATGGTAGTCAATGCATTTCAATGACTTGACTTGCTATAAAATGGATAAAGACAACATATAAATTTATATTGTTCCTGACCCACTTTTTATTCTTTTCTTTTGCTCCCTAAATATATAATCATGTATTTTTTGACTTTCTTTGTGACTTAATCCTTCAAATCTAATATGATGTATATTCATCTCATCTATTTTATCGTATCTAGTACCTATAACTAATCCTTCTACTTTATACATTTGTTTATTAATTTCAAAATTTAATTGAATCTTTCTTCCTTTATTAACAAATTGCCTACTTTCCATCTGCATTCCACTAGCACTTATGTCCTTGGCAATTCCACTATATGTTTTCAACTTATTTGGAAGCAATGTATAACGAATTTCCATATGTACTGGTAATCTGTAACTACCTCTTCTTTGTATTTTTTCTATAGGCGATACTATGCTACCTGCATAATATACATTATATTCATCTACAGTTTTGTTTGTAATTTTAATCTTAGTCTCATATATTCCAGACTTTCCACTTGTAAATTCCACTTTAACTACTTGTCCTATTTTATACTTTATTATATTTCTGTCTTTTGCTGTTAGTCTAATTACAATTTCTCGATCTACAAGTTTTTCAATATCTGGATAGTAACTATTATTATCATAAATTATTGAAATGCCAAGATTCAAATTATCATGTAAAAACCTTTTATACTTTTTTATTGACCTATCTATTTCTTCTTCTTTTCTTTTGCTAAATATACCAAATACCAAAATATTTCCCCCTACACTCTTTTCTTTATTGTTTTATTATTATATGTAGACATATCTTTTTGTCAATTTTTGATTTTCCCCGTCTTTCATATAAAATTATATCTATATTGTAACACCAAATTAAGTAGTTTGCTGTCTTTTGATTCTGAGTTTACTACATCCCCCCTATTTGTTAAGATAGTTATCCTATGAATAAAATAATGTTATTTATCTTCTATCATATTTTATCTATTTTTTCATAATACACTTCTCCCCAATTACACATCATTCTAAGAATTGGCATTAAACTCTCTCCTAATTCTGCTAGTGAATATTCTACCTTTGGAGGAACTTGAGGGTACACTTTTCTTATAATTAATTTATCACTTTCCAATTCTCTCAGTTGTTGTGTTAACATTTTTTGTGTTATTTTAGGCATAAGCTTTTGTAATTCATTAAATCTCTTTGTTCCTTTGGTTCCAAGATGCCAAATAATAATAGGTTTCCACTTTCCACCTATTAAATCCATTGCAATCTCAAAAGTACATGCATACTCTTTATTTTTGAAATTTAATACACATGGTTCTAAACTCATATTTATCTCCTTTTTACTTTTTGCAGTATCATTTTAGATACTATAATACTAATAAGTGCGTACTTGTACTAATTATCTCATTATTTTAAAATTATATCATAATACAAAATAGTATGAATAAACAAAGGAGATTATAATTAATATGCTTGATGAAATTATTGATAGAAGAAGTATAAGAAAATATCTTGATAAAAATGTTGAAGATGAAAAAATTATTAGCCTTATTGAAAGTGCGAGGCTTGCTCCATCTGGTTCCAATACTCAACCTTGGCATTTTATTGTAGTTAAATCTGATATAACTAGACAAAAGTTAGCTAAGGTATCTCATAACCAAAAGTGGATGATGTCTGCTCCTGTTTTCATAGTATGTGTTGCAGATATACGTTCAAGAATTAAAGAAGATATAGATTTATCATTAGATGAAAATAGTCCGCAGCAAGAACTTAAACAAATAATAAGAGATACATCCATAGCTATAGAACATTTAGTTCTTTGTGCTGAGAAACTAGAATTAAGTACTTGCTGGGTTGCTTGGTTCACTCAAGAAGAAATTAGACCTATTCTTAATATACCTTCTGATAAATATGTAGTTAGTGTTATTACTGTTGGTTATTCAGATGAATCGCCTAAGCCTCGTCCACGAAAAAGTTTTGAAGACATAGTACATTATGAAAACTGGTAAAATCACAAAACACCTTATAAATATTGAAAAGGCATAGAATTGAGTTAAATTCTATGCCTTTTCAATATTTATAAAAAACCTCTATACACCTTGTTTGCTCATTTGCCAATTCTTTTTCTTAACCTAATCTATTATTTTCTTGATTAAATAATTTATTTAAATTTTAAAATACTATTGGATAATATAAGAGTTAATAATTTCACCATAGTATGCTGTGTGAAAATCTCTGTTTGCTCCATGGAATGAACCGTCCACATCTTGTGGGTAGAATGTTAAGTTTTCTTCTGAAATCCCATTCTTATCTTGCTTTTGTTTATATATAACCTTACATTCAAGTGTTAATGGAAGCTCTTTTATCCCTGGAACTGAAATGCTTTCAGGTTCTTCAAGTGATAAGTTAAGTTCATTAACTTTATCAGTAGTACTCCCTGATTTAGTCCCACATATACCCAATATTTTTCTATCAAATTGGCCAATTGGTATATTTACAGTGAATTCAGGATTTTCTTCTAGTTGCTGTTTTGTATAACGATTCTCTCTTATAAAAATTGTGAAAATAGGTTTTCCCCATTCTATTCCAAGTGTTCCCCAAGAAGCAGTCATAGAATTAACTTTGTTTCCTACTTTTGTTGTTATCAAAACACCTTTTTCAACAGCTTTCATTATTTCGCTAGCATAATCTAATACGTTTATTTCTTTTTTCATTGTATTGTTCTCCTCCAAACCTTCTATCATTTTAGATAATATTAAATTTTAGCGTATTAATTTAAACTTAATTAGCAAGTTCTTCGTTAGCTTGTCCTATTAAGTATTGTAGTATTTCTAGATTTATTATATAATTTATTTATTTTTAAAGAAAGTATGCACTTTTTTGTTAGTTAGTTACCAAAAAGTAAGTGTCTTATGCCTGTTGTACAAGCTCTTTGTCATTGAGGGCATGAACATTTTAAAGAAGATACTACTAATTAAAATAAGCTAGTTAAAGATATTTTTCATAACTTTAACTAGCTTATTTTGAATACTGCTATTAATTCAGCAACAATTTTCATTCCAGTACTTCATTAAAACTTACTTATATTTAAAATCTATAAGCTTATTTTTTAATTGATTTTCAATATTTCTTAATTCCGCTTCAGCTTCCCTACGTTTTTCACGACCTTCTGTTTGTATATTAAGTATTTCATCAAGAGTTGAAATCAATGATTCATTAGTAGCTCTAAGTGTTTCAATATCAACAATTCCTCTTTCAGATTCTTTTGCAGTTTCTATAGTTGAAGTTTTTAATATTTCTGCATTTTTACGTAAAAGTTCATTTGTCATATCTGTTACTTCTCTTTGAACTCTGGCAGCATCAGCAGCATGAGCAACACCAAGTGCTAACACTATTTGACTTTTCCAAAGTGGAATAGTATTTATAATTGTAGATTGTATTTTTTCAGACATTAGGGTGTCATTGTTTTGAATTAATCGAATTTGAGGAGCCATTTGTAGCGAAATCATTTTAGTTAATTCTAAATCGTGAATTTTCTTTTCAAATCGATTGCAAAGAGCAATAAAATCGTTTAATTCTTGAGCATCCTGAGGATTTCCGCTTGTTCTTGCTTTTTCTTGCAATTTAGGAAGTTCTTCCTTCTCTAATTTTTGAAGTTTCTTTTTCCCAGCTAAGATATACATATATAGCTCTTTAAAATATGCTTTATTTATTTCATACATCTTATCCAGCATAGCAATATCTTTTAAAAGCTGTATTTGATGCTTTTCAAGAACATTACACATTTTAGTGATATTGTTCTCTACATTTTCATAATTTACTTTCATTTGTGAAATCTTATCTTTACCTTTTTTAAATAAACCGAAAATTCCTTTTTTCTCTTCACCTTCTTCAAAGTTCTTTAACTCAAGAACTACACTAGATAGTATTTCTCCAATTTCACCTAAATCTTTAGTTCTCACATCATTTAATGCTGATTGTGAAAAATCAGAAATTTTCTTTTGAGCACCTACACCATATTGTAAAATAGAATTTGAATTACTTATCTCTATTTTATCTACAAATTGATCTACCATTTTTTTTTCTTCTTCTGTCAGTTGGATTTCATCAATTATTTTTTCTTCTACTTTTTCTTCTTTTATTTTTACCTGAGGAACTTCCTCCTCAAATGATTGAAAAGTTAATTCTGGTTTTATATCAATAGACCTTTCTTTGAATTCATCACCCATTTTTAATGCCTCCCTATTATTTATAACCTACTTTTTAAAATCTTCTTCTCCTAATCCCTCTTGTTTAAATAATGTTTTAAGAACAGAAATATCTGTAGAAATATCTAAAACAACATCTTCAAATAAATCATCTAATAAATTTTCAAAAGCATTATTAATAAGATCAATACTCTTTTCAATTTCAATTTTAGCATTTTTTATATTATCACCTTGAACTACTTGATTATTTAACTCTTTGTATGAGTTGATTAATTTTATAGTAATTGGAAGATAATGATTTATAAATTTATTAACTTCTTGTGTCTTTTTAGGATTTTTTTCAACTTGATTAAGAATTTGATCTGCAATATTTCCTAATTTATCTAACTTTATAGCTATTTCTTCTCTATAAAGCTCATTTTTTACAGCCTTTATTTGTTCAATATAATTTCTACCTATTATAATAGTAGATTCTATTTCTTCTTTTCCTGAATTATCTATTTCTTTTTTCAATTTTTTATTATTAGTTTCTTTAGCTATTTGTTCCTTTTTTAAATTTAAATAGTCACCATATACTTCATCACTTAACATAAAATAAGTTTTTTCTTCATCTATATGTCCTTCTAAAAACATGCCTAAATCAATCATTTTACGTAAGTCTTTAAGTACAAAACTTTTTTTCTCTTTCACAAATCTTGCTAAGTCATCAATTAAAAAATAACTATTGTCGTCAATAAATCTTACATAGGTCTTAAAACGCTTTACTCTTTTTCTTAGATTTATTCCTTTTAATAATAAACCTATACTTCCTACAAAAAACAAAACTAAAACTCCCAAAACAACTTGGCTACCTACAATAAAACTACTAAAGAATGCTTTAGCTATTAGAAATGACGATATTGATAAACCATAAATTACACTTCCACCAGCTCCAAATACTATACAAAGTATTCCCGATACACTTCCAGCTGGTTTTTTACTAATGTATTTTGATATATCATTTTTAGATTTTTTATTTAAACCCATATATTTTACACCATATTCATTAAACTTTGATATAAATTGATTTAGGGTGTCCTCAGCTTTATAGTTAATATCTCTTTTCAAATTAACAGTATCTATTGCTTTTAGTGCACTGCTAACTGTAGACATAATTTGATCTTCTAAATTAGAAAAGTCCTTTTTATTCATTATATTGCCTCCAGATTATTTTTCTTATTATTAACATAAATCTAGATATATACTATACCCTTGTGATAATATTTTAAGTTTATTATATATTATAAGTTAGCTGATTGTAACTGATAACCTAAAAATTCCTTTGAAGTCATTTTTAATTAACTGTGAACATGTAAAAAAGGGCAATATGCTTTAGTACTATCGCCCTATCATTTAAAATTTCATTAACTTTTCAACTAATAGATTTAAGTTAATATTAAACAAATATGTTGTTTGTTATTTTCCTAATGTTTGTTTAATATATTTTTTTTGTAGTTTCTAAATTTATCTAAATTATGATTTTGATCATACATTCCTATAAATATTAAGGTAAGTCCTAATCCTATACAAAGTCCCTGAATAAAACTTGGTAGTAAATTAAAACGATTTGAAATTATCCCAATCACATTGAATATTAATCCAAAATTAATATAATTATTTAATTTTTTCATATCTAATTCCTCCAATTAATTATAGTTAATATATAGGATAATTATAACATTTATTTCCATATATTGTATATATCTGTATAAAATGGGCTCTCTTTCTCTAAAACTTGAAACTTCATCTGAATGACAATGAGGACAGACTTTATCCATTGAAAATCTATGTTCTTTTACTTCTTCTGTAATTTTACTTGTATAGGAATTAAATCGAGTAGGAGCTAAATAATTATTTTATTTAGCGTCCTCTCACACCACCGTGCGTACCGTTCGGTACACGGCGGTTCATTAAGTTCCATGCACTTTTAAATATCTCTTGGAAATACTCATATATCCTATTTCTTCTAGGTATTTATTTGTAAGTGTTTTTGATAGGATTGGGCTACCGGATATTCTCCAGTAGCCTTTTCTTGTATTTGAATATTGGTAGGCCTTATATTTATCCATTCCAAGTTTAACAAGATTCTTACACTTCGTCCTTGGTAATTTCCATTGTTTCCAGATACATGCTCTAAGTCTTCGCCTAATCCATTTTTCAATATTTTGTATATTGCCTTTAGCTTTCGCTATGCCAAAGTAATTAATCCAACCTATCATAAGTTGATTAAGTTTCAACATTCTCCATCCCATATCTATTCCTTTATTTCTATTTGTAATTTCTATTACTTTAGATTTTAGTTTATTATATGAGCTTTCATGTATCCTTATTTGGGCGCCGCCCTTTGTAAAATAGAATGAAAATCCTAGAAATTTTCTGCGACTAACTAAGTCAACGGCACTTTTCTTTTCATTTATTTTAAGTTTTAATTCATTTTCAATTAATTTCTTAATACTGTTTAAAACTCTTAACCCTGCTTTTCTACTTTTAACGTAGATATTACAGTCATCTGCGAATCTACAGAATTTATGACCTCTTCTTTCTAATTCTTTATCAACCTCATCAAGCATTATATTTGATAGAAGCGGACTTAATGGTCCTCCTTGGGGAGTTCCTTCTTCATTTGATACGATAACTCCATTTAACATTATTCCACTTTTAAGATATTTCCTTATTAAGTCTAATACTCTTTTATCTTTAATTTGTCTTGATAATCTATCAATTAAAATGTCATGATTTACTTTATCAAAGAATTTCTCTAAATCCATATCTACTACCCATTTATATCCTTCATTTATATATTCTAAGGATTTCTTTATTGCTTGATGCTGACTTCTGTTTGGTCTAAAACCATAACTACTATTAGAGAAAATTGGTTCATATACAAATGTCAACGCTTGTGCTATTGCTTGTTGTATCATTCTATCTACTACTGTTGGAATTCCAAGCATCCTAGTCCCACCGTTAGGTTTAGGTATTTCTACCCTTCTAACAGGTGATGGTTTGTATGTTCCATCTAATAATTTAGATTTCATTGTAGTCCAGTGCTTTTTGCAATAGTCGTGAAGTTCATCAGTCTTTATTCCATCAACACCGTGACTACCTTTATTCTTGATTACTCGTTGCATAGCACGATACATATTATCTTTTGCTAAGATTTTATCGAGTAAATTATTAGTAGATATTTTTGCACGGTTCTCTATTTCTACCTTCGGTAATACCGAAGCTACGCTATGCACTCCATGTTTATTTCCAGTTTCCAACTTTACTTCCACACGGTAGCCTGAATATTCAGTTGTCTGCACTTTATCCACGTTCTTCAATTTATCCAAAGTTGAAAACCTCCTTAATGTTCAGTCCTTCCTATTGATTGCGCAGTCAATAGTACTATGACGTCTGCTGACTTCTGATAGTTCAATTACATATCACTATGTAGGTTATCATCTAGGAAGTTCATCCTCTATTAATGATATATCTATCAGACCTCCCCAGGTAAGAGCAACAACCTTCATCTCATATATCTGCTACATTTACTATTAGAAATTTTGGATAGTGTTGGACTTTGTCTTGTTACGCAAACTCGTCCGTTTCCAATAGCCTCATATGTAGTTCGTGTTCCTCAGACCAAGACTTTGCCGTAGGCTTCCTTCAGATTCCACCTCACGATGGACACCCTTGCCATTAGCTAGCGGTTCCCACTATCAAGCCCGCAACGGACTTTCACCGTCAAGTTGTTGCCCATGCTGGGCACACGTACAAAGATGGAATTATCGCAATAATACCATCTACAGTATATAATTTAATATATAGATTAGTTCGCAGTAGCAAAATATTACGAAGTAAAGATTGGTATATTAAGGGGGAGAGAATCATTATGAATTTTATTAAATCCTTTTTTAGAACAGATAAGGAATATAAATACACATTAGAAAAATACACTTACAAGGATGGCATTTCAGCAATTGTATTTTATATATTAGTTATGATTATTTACTATGTAATGGGGGTGTTGTATGACAAAAGAAATATATATTTAGGTTATGAGGTTAACTTTTTCTTGGCTATATTATGTATTTTATTTGCAGTGATTAATAAACATCCCATAAAGACAATAGGATTTGGTAAAAAAAATCTATCAAAGTCATTAATTTTAGGTCTGGTACTGTCAGCAGTTCTTCTAATTATAAATGTTATTTCAGGAATTTTAGGTGGATATCATTTTTCTACTGCTTCAAAACTGATTTTAGATTTTGCCTATTACTTTTTTGTAATAGCACTTGTGGAAGAAATTATCTTCAGAGGATTTATTCAAACAAGAATTTATGGAATTATTCGTAAACCCTTCTTTGCAGTAATGGTGACGGCATTTATGTTTATGTTATTTCATATTCCTTTTCAAATGGGTGCATCACATATGAGTTTTTGGGAACATATTTCAAATAATTATGTAACTCTTCTTTTTACATTTTTATGGCATATTGTATTGAATTTTCTATATGCAAAATATAACTCTATTGCTGCACCTACAGTATTTCATGCTGTTCTAAATTGGTGCAACGTACTTTTTAAATAATATATCTTTAACTTGTTCATTAGTTAATTCTACACCCTTAGCAATCTGCTCTATTGATAAGCCAAGACTATTTAACCTTAGGCTATGTTTTAAATCAATGTTGATTTTATAACTTATTTTAGCAACCAAAAGTAGGGATATATGCCCTTACTTTTTGGTTCCAATTATATATTTATAAAAACAATTACCCAAAACATTAATGCTACAACTGCATTTAAAATTGATTCTTTTTTCTTATTCTCTTTACACAATTCCCAAAATATTATAGTATTTTGTAATGCGATTAATAGATACAAAACAAATGAACTTATACCTTTTTCTATATTACAAAAATACAATATTGCGGCAATAATAGTTAATATAGATATTATACCTTTAATATATTTCAACAGTATTCCCCCTCTATTTTACTTCTCATTATATTTTCAACATTATTTTAAAACATAGCCTAACCTTAATATAGTATCTATTTTTTCATTTTCTACACCTTGTTTTATACCTTGTTTTATACCTTCTTTTCGTCCTTCTTCTCTAGAACCTTCTAATCTATCATTTTCATCTCATATTGCTTTATCTCTAATTTCTGCCAATTGAACTAGCTCTTTATCACAATAATCTTTTTCTGTTTCATTAAATTTAGGTAATTCAATAAAATGAATTTTCAAAATATCACTTAATATTTTTTTAGTTGTGTCTTCATAAAAATGAAAACAACTTTTAAAGCTTTTATTATCTATACAATTAAAATCCACTATATTTATAGTAATTGTTTTGTTCAAATCCTTATAATTATCGCCTTTTACTAACTGTTTTAAAGGCATTTTTGACATATACTAAACGTTCTCTTTATCATATTATACTGATTTACAAGTTGTATTTCTACATTTATGTTTGCATTACTTTCTGTTATAATCCTTACATCTAGTATGTCAATAGATGGCCATTGGAGACAGGTCCATATCCGTCAACCCAAGAAGAAAAAGCTAATCTTTAAACATAAATTCAAGAGACATTATTTATTTTACGCCATTTCAGATTCAATGCTTTTATATATGTTCCCATATAATTATAATCTTCATTTTCTAATTCATCATCTTCCCAAAATACACTTTCATCATTAATTATTAAAGTTGAATCATGAAACCCCACAAATATCCTCATAAAGCTATTTACATCTTCTTGATTTCTAATATAATTCCATTCATCTATATCTTCATTAACTTTGACTTTTATATTTGTTTCTTCTAAGGGCACATTCTTATTTTGAAGTATTTTAAGTATAAATTCAAAGTTATCAAATACATCTTTATAACCTCTAAAAAGATTAATTTCGTGATTAAAACTATTATCTTTAAAATATTTTTTTAATTTTAGCAAAAAAGTTCTTTCATATGTAATCCATTCACTAGTATTTGAATTAATACACTCATATAGTGTATTTAATTCTTGTGCTTCCTTTTAAGCTTTACTATGTACTTGGTGTGGTTCGAGCTGATGGAATTGATGTGGAAACAGGTCAACCGTTTTGGGCCGATTTTAATGATTGAAAAAAATTAAAATGGATACTTAATTCGTCTAATTAGAATGATATGTATCAATATACCTATTCTAAGATAAAACGATTGTATGCAATTCTTTTTCCTGTATTTGTCTTAAAATTTTGTTCAATACATTTCTTTATCTCCTGCTGCTGCTTATTTATATCTATGACTGTTAAATTTTCTAGTAAATCTGCTTCCCATTGTATTTGAAAATCAATGCTATCAATTTGGGAAGGGGTATGATGATTACCTATTATAAAGCATATTCTATCAATATTTTTGTCATAGCCTACCTTTTGTAGTATCTCTCGTGCTACTGTTGGTCCTTCTTTTTCTTGATAAGCACCATCTATTGAGCCATACTTCCTTTGTGCCTCAACCGCACCAATATCGTGTAGTATGGCAACAATGGTAATTAGTTCTTTTTCTTCTTCAATATTTTCACCTTTCATTATATCTTCTGCATTTTTCAATACCTTTAGAGTATGCTCTACTCCAAAAGGAATTTCTTTAAAAACTGCTTTCATCTCTTTAATAATTTTTTCTTTAAACATGAATTACCTCCAATACTCTTACTTCACAATATTTTACCCTTGTGTAATAATTTAAGAACATTACGTCTTAAGTAAAATATAGACATTGCGCATAGTTTTCAAAAACTTTGTTATTGAGTTATTGCTCTATTACTATTTCTCCTTCATTCAATGGTTCTTCAAATCCATCAAGATAAGCAGTTAAGATATCATCTGTGATTGGAAAAGCAGCATTGGCATCAAAGCGCTCCCTTCTTTTTTTTAGTCGTGTGCGCAAAAGTTCAGGGGTAGCTTTCATATAAATTAATTTCCACTGGCCTCCCGCTTTTTCAATAAGTGTTTTATATCTACCACGTTTTGCACGTTGCCAAAAACTAAAGTCAATAACTACATTTTTTTTCTGTTGGATAAGAATTGTTAACTGTTGAGATAGTTTTTGCTCTACAATCTCAGAATATTCGTCATACTTCTCAACAGGATAATCTATTCCATAGCGTCCATATGTAGACCATAGTTTTTTATCAATAGAAAGACGTATATACCCCTCTTTTTCAAGTTGTTGTGCATAAGTAGTCTTACCTGAACCTGCTACTCCACACATCATTACAACAACCGATAGCAAATCTTTGTTACTCTTTTCTATCATTTTTATACCTCCTATACATGTTTGACTGAATATCATATATCTACTTCAGTTCGTACTTTGTAACTATTGTAACATTCATTATCGCTCTAAGAAGTTCATAAATAATTTATGTGTGTAATTTTTTAAGCATAAAAAAGAGGGTATTAGGCTAATACTCTCTTTCTTCTCAATATATTAATGATTCGTGTTAACATAAGTTGCAGTTACACCAAAACTTAAGAAAATTATTGACTAAATTCAATAGTTATATTAAATAACACTAATAAATATATTCAGTAACTAAATCAGTAAAAAGTATGCCTTCTAAATGGTCTATTTCATGACAAAAGCATTTTGCTAAGTCTCCTATCCCTGTATATATAACTTCCTCTCCATTTTCATTTAATGCTTGTACTGTTACTTTCCAAGGTCTTATTAACTTTCCACATTTATTTGGAATGCTCAAACAACCTTCTATAACTTCTTGTGTTCCTTCTTGTTTAATTATCTTTGGATTAACTAACTTTATAAGTCCTTGCCCCATATCAATCACAACTAATCGCTTCAATATACCTATTTGCGGGGCAGCTAATCCTCCACCATTTTCCGTATTATACATGGTATCTGCCATATCATTCAATATCTGTCTTATTTTATCATCTACAGTTTCAACTACTCTGCTCTTTTTTCTCAGTATGTCATCATCAAACAGTCTAATTTGCCTTAATGCCATTTAAATTACACCTCTACTTTGCTCTGATCTTGATTTTCTCTCACTTTCTTCAAAAATAAAAATTTTTTCTATTGTACTATGAAATATCCTCGCAATATCATAAGCCAACCATATAGACGGTTCAAATTTTTCCGTTTCAATTGAATTAATTGCCTGTCTTGACACACCTACAAGTTTACCTAATTGTTCTTGGGTTAGCCCTAATTCTTCACGAAACTGTTTTAATTTATTTTTCATAAATATCACTCCTGTAATGTTTACCTTACATTTATAATATAATATTGTTTTTTGTATGTCAAGTTAACCTTACACAACATATGCCAAGTAACTTACCTTAATTTATTTATATAAATTAAGGTAAAAGTACAACTCGATATTATGACGTATTATATAACTATTGTTCACCAAATCTACTCTATAAATTGGAATTTATTAATTTAAACTCATTTTTATAAAAATCGATTAAACCATCTCTTTTCATAGATGAAAGTTCCCTAGATAGTGCACTGCGATCTACATTTAAATATTCCGCCATCCCTTCCCTATTAAAAGGAATTGATACAACTTGTGTTTCAGATTCACGACTGAGTTTAGTTAAATAAGTTAGAACCTTATCACGAATAGTTGGCATAATCAGGCAATCGTTTCGGTCATGTAATTCTAACGCTCTCTCTGCAATACTGTCAAAAAGATTGACGAGTAATTGTTCATGCGCTATACACGACTTTGAACAACTGGATAGTACATTTTTTATAGGAATATAAAGAACGCTAAGAGGTTCTAAAGCCTGTACCGACATCGGACATTTACGTTTGCGGCTTGATGCTGTTAAAACAGCAGTGTATCCACCTGGGTAATGAAGAGAGACAATAATTTGTTTACCAGTAATACTTAATTTGGTGCTTTGAGCAACGCCCTGAAGTATAATACCGATTTCATTGACTGGATCACCTTCACAAACAACCATTTCATCTTTATCATATCCCTTACGTGTTGCCGACATACACATAAGTATTTTTTGAATATCATTTGGTTCGATTCCTGAAAACAGGCTAGATTGTGTTAATAAATTTAATTCTTTCATAAGAAACACTCCCGTTGCATAGGCAACATAATTTTTGTATTTATTATAGTATACTTATAATAAACATACAATAACTTTAATTATTTTATATAATAAGTAACAATGGAGGAATAAAATGCAAAATAAAGACAATTTGATAAAATCTAGATATCAGCTTTTGGCAACAAAAATAATTAAAAATCTGCAAAGTAGAAATTTTGAGGCTTATTACTGTGATAATGCTACAGATGCAACTAAAAAAGCACTATCACTTATCCCAGAACACTCATCAGTGTCATGGGGAGGATCTGTTACACTTAAAGAAATTGGACTTATTAACCAAATATATCAAGGTAATTTCACTATAATTGATCGTGATAAAGCACAAACAAAAGATGAAAGATATGACTTAATGCGCAAATCACTACTATGTGATACTTATTTGACAAGTTTCAATGCAATAAGTGAAGATGGCATATTGGTTAATGTAGATAGTGTAGGCAATCGAGTAGCCGCAATTACTTTTGGTCCTAAGAGTGTTATAGCTGTTATTGGGATGAATAAAGTTTGCAAAACCCTTGAAAATGCTATCGATAGGGCTAGAACATATGCATCTCCAATCAATGCTCTACGCTGTTCATCAGATCCATATTTAAATTCTCCTACAAATACACCTTGTGTTATCAGTGGCTCTTGTGGAAATTGTAAATCAAAGGATTGTATTTGTTCTTACATTATTGAAACTAGAATGTGCAAAACAGAAGGAAGAATAAAAGTTATCCTTGTTGGCCAATCTCTAGGGTTTTAAGTTTTTACTAATATAGAATACTTTTACTTTCACTCATATAGCTTAAAACAAGCATTCAATCTAGAGCAGTCGGGTTATTAGAATTGGCATAACTTATTTAATCCCTGCCTGCTCTTTATCTTCATTTCGACACATTCTAAGAAATAGTCTCACCGCCAAATTCCTATTTATCCCTTAATTATAGCAAAAAAGCCACTGATTTTATGTCAATGGCTATATTATCTCAATCTATTTTACAATTTATTTATTTCATCTTTCTCAATGCCTTTATGCTCAGCCTCATTTAAAGCACTCACTCTACATCATTATTAAGTTAGTTTATATGAAGGATGATATAAACCTGTTGGTTCATAGAATTCATCACGAATATAAATAAATCCCAACTTTTGTAGTACTTTCTGAGAACCTTTATTATTTGGATTATGTCCAGCAAACAAATTCTCGGCTTTGAGTATATTAAAAGCAAAGTTTATTACAGCTCTTGCTGCCTCTGTTGCATATCCTTGATTCCAATATTTCTTTCGTAAATGAAATCCTATTTCGTACTCATTAGAACTACGAGGCCTCAATCCACAACATCCTATCAGTTCATTGGTATCAAGCTCAAATATTGGCCAATATTGAACTTGATATTTCTCTAAATTAGATATTTCAATATTAAGACGATTAATAATATCTTTCTGAGAGAATATGCCTGAAGCACAAATATATTTCGTTACTTGGGAATCACCCCATAATAATTTTGCAAGCTTTTGGTCTCTACAATCCCATTTGGAAAAACCTATCCTGTCTGTTTTTAAAAAGAACTCTCTCATAATATTTCAACTCCTGTTAAATTTTACATTACTCTTGTAGTAAATGAGTTTAATATTTATAAAAATAGTTCATTCATTTTTCTTTCGGAACATACCTTTTCTAATTTTTTTGAAGTTGCCAATATTAACTCTTCATCTACACTTCGAGCTTTATTTGGACAAATAGCTACACAACGCATACAGGAAATGCATTTTTCTTTGTCTACCAACATTGGATTCTCTTTTGAAATAGCATCAACTGGACATTTTATAGCACATAGACCGCATTTCATACATTCTTGTGTCGCTTCTGGAACTAAAGGAATAACCTTATATTCTTTATATGGATTATTCCCCGGTACATACAAATCTTTAGTAACTTTTGACTGTTTCAAGACTTCTTTGATCTCACTAGAAAATTTTACCAATTCTTCTTTGTCTTGTAAATCTGGTCTTCCAGTGGCAAATTGATGCATAATAGAATGTTCTGTAACAGAAGCTATTGCTGCAATGGAGAAAAATCCTAATGTTATTAATGTATCTTTCAATTCTAACAATACATCTTCATATGCTCTATTACCGTATGTTGATACTAAAATAGCTTTTAAACCATTTCCCTTTAGCTTCTTAATATTATCCATTGCTGCCATTGGTACACGGCCTCCAAAAGATGGAACTGCTATAATGCAAAGGTCTTTTTCACTAAATGTAAATTTCGAGAAATCTTCCATTCTATTTGACAAATCTAATTCTATTGTTTCAAAATCAAATTGTCTACTTATTAAATCTGCTATTTTTTTAGTTCCACCTGTGGGACTAAAATAAATTTTAAATAATTTCATATATGCTATATCTCCCCTCTAAATTTGAAATTTATTTTTTTAAGAATGTAGGTTTTAGTAATAATCGAGATGCTATCATGAGAATAAATAAAATTATAAAGTATGGTACAAATCTAGGTAAACTTCCGGGTAAGGATGTAAATATAGGCTCCATTAATAAAATTCCAATAAAAACCATAATATCATAACTAAGCATCCCCTACATCAAAACTGTATTTATAATTCATATCTCATTAAAATTAAAGACTAATTTGTATTCTCTTTTTACTTTTGAGCACCAATTTTTCTTTTAATCATATTTATATTTTCCTTATTATAACCCAATTCACTACTAATAGTTATAATCCTATTATCATAAACAACTATCCTAGCATCCATAAAATCTGATGCATAAACTTCTTTTGCTCCCCAGTTTTTTAATTCATCTTTATCCGTTAATTTTTTATAATAAACGTCATAGTCACTATATTCGTCTAAAAAAGAATCTAAAGCCTTATCCATGATTTTGTCATATTCACTCTCAAATATTGAGTATAATATACTAGCTGTATACTCCTGTGAATATTCGTTATAATGGCTATTGCTTGCTTCATCATAAGCTTTTTGAATTGTTTCTTTATAAGTATCATCATAATACTCAACATACTTTGCAAAAGGAGATGAGGAACTTGATTTAGTACACTCTCTTCCTTTTTGAATATCCACATTAAAATCCTCCAAGGACAAAGGCATCTCCTCTTTTGAAATATTGCTGCTGTTATCAAGTTGTAAATACCCTATACTTATATAACCCAATACTAAATAGGGCATCATTATAAAAATAGTTATTGCTATTGTCCAAATTATAAAAGACTTGTTACTTATAAAAAGTATAAAAAACTTTGTAGATGATAAATAATTTAATAAAGAAAGCAATATTATTAAAAATATATTAATTAAAATTCCAAATTCCGCCATAAACACTTTGCTAAATTTTAATTTTTTCTTCTTTATTCTTTTTGGGCTACCTCTATTTATGAATATTTGTAAATCATCATTGCCACAAATATGTTCCAAGTTTTCTTCCTTAGCAGAATCTATATATTCCTTGGTTGGAACATATTTAATTTCTAATGGATGTCTATCTGTAATGTCTACAAAGAATTTTATAGGTTTAGGATCTGTTTTTTCAAAGGTTAAAAGAATTTTGCTTACTTTACTTATCATCCATCCTTCTAGTGCCTTTTTACTTAGATATGCTTCTAGGCTTTCTGTATCTAGCAGGTCAAATGTGTTTATTTTTAGCAATTTATTTTCTCCTATTTTCATAAAATCCCCCTTTTTATTTATCATCCTTTTACTTTATAAAAATGTATCATTTTAGTTGCATACCCTTTACAATATAATAAATTTGTTTATTTATTATTAAACTTAATATTACTTATAATTAAGTTACATGAAAATACTATAAATAAAATAACTCCAACAAAAGATATCACCCCAAATACTCTATATAGCAACTCTGTAAATAAATTAGCACCTATGCTACCATCAAAGATTGCGTACGTTGCCTGAATAAACATTGGAGTTTGAAGTAATGTAAGCATAAAACTTCCTAAAATACAGTATAGCAATTTAACATTTTTTGAATTATTCATTTATTTATTCCTCCCCCCTCTTTTACATAAAAAAAGAGCATCTTGTAACATTATACTGCTTTTCACTTCTTAGAATTTTGGTCTAACAATTGTGATCAGTACAACATATGCTCTCTTACTTTCAAATATAAAATTGCAAATTTAAATTAGATATTTAAATAATTTGAATATTTATTTGATTTTTTCAATATATCTGTCCACCATGCAGTTCAACCAAAGACTTTAAAAGAGAAAGGCCTATTCCAGTTCCCTGATTGTTTCTTGCAAGAGTATCATCTACCTGTTTATATATACTACTAAAATTTTGTATTTCCTTGTTTTTTTTAAAAATATTTCTAAATATTTCTCCATTATGCTTTAATTCAACAAAAATAGATAGCATGTTTTTGACATAAATTATCAAGAACTTCACCCTCGGCAGGCTGTGCATCATAGTCAAGGTATTCCAATGGTTTAACTTGCATAACATGAAAAATCAATGAACACCATATAATCAACTTGTAATTATTTTTATATATTAGATAAATATATTACATGTTAAAATAAAGTTATTAGTGATATCATTAATAATAGGGTTCATCAATTTTTATAATATGATTTTCTCCATGTTTACACCCTTTGTACTTAAAATTCTAGATGTTCACAATTAGGAAAGAATAGATAGGTAACTTGAACCTATATATATGTAAAAATCGGTTTATTAGATATAAATTAGATAGGAGGTAGCTTAATTGATAAAAAAAAGTTTCATTAATATTGCATGTTTCTTATTATTATTAACTTTAGTTGGATGTAGTTCTTTTGTTTCTGAAATTGATTTGACTAAGTTAAGTAGTGCTGATGGTGTTAATAACGCCTATAGTCAAAATCTAGATAAAATAAAAAATAAAGAGAAAATTCAAGAATTAAATATAACATCCTTAGATCAAATTCTTAAGTATGCACAAAATGCAAAAAACATTTCTTCAGAAAGTCAGAATTCATCAGATAAGATAGAGTTAATAAATAAACTTGTTGTTTTAGATGATTTATTTGTTAATACAAATCAAAATTTAAAAGATCAAACATTACGATATTTAGAATCAGAGTATAAAAATAACAAATTTGAAAATGATTTAGAAAAAAATTATTATTTAACATATTATCTTGTAAACACAGTTCCTTCTGAAGGTAACCATCCACATAAGGTAATTATTGCTATGAATGATTTTATAGAGAATACTATAAAGTTAAAAGACTCTGAGAATGACAAAGAAACTCTAGAAAGATTGATAAAAGATAATAAAGAAAAAATTAACAAATCTGTTTATACAATTACTGAAATGTATGATTCTAACGGCAATAAGATTGAATATTAAATAATAAAAAACTCCTACGACAAAATAATTTATGTAGGAGTTTTTTATTCAAATTACATTTTTATATTCTTTACCAATTACCTTTAACTTTAGGATTTCTAGATGAACTTTTTATCCCTGTATCAACATAACCTACGCCATTACAGAAAAGTGAAAACCATCCATTAGCAAATACTCTGTCTATATCTTTAGCATATATGCATTTGGCTCTTTTGGATTTTGAGAAGTACTCGTTTGATAATGCACTTCAAAACTCATGTTCATCTCAAATTATCCCCCATTTTAAATAATCCCATATAATTACTGTTTTCTTTTTAAGTAAATACAAATTGTCTTAAATACATTAACTAAAAAAGTGTCCACTAAAACAAATGTTTTCGCGAAATCATAAAATAATTATAATATTTATTTCATAATACATTAATATTGTGTAATAAATTAGTTTTACGTAATAAAGGAGCATCTAGTTTACTCTAAATGCTCCTTTAGTCTTTATGATTTAATATCCAATTAAATATATCTTCTTCTGAATATTTACCTTTTGCAGTACTTATTCCTAATTCTATCAACTCTTGTTGTGTAAATTTCAAATTAATGTTATTTATTTTTGATAATAATATCATTGTAGATACACCTATTCTTTTATTTCCATCAATAAAACCATGATTGCAAATCAAACTATGTGTAACTACAGCTATTTTTTTCTCAGTTGGTGTATATAAATCTTCTCCAGAAAATGTAGCCAATGGTCTATTTAGAGCACTTTCTAATAAACCTTTATCCCTTATTCCATCACTACCACCTGTTTTGATTGTTATTCTTTTATGAAACTCTATTAATTGAGTTAGTGTAATACATTTCATTTCTTAGTTCTCCTTACTTAGAAAGCTCATCTAGGGCAATTTTATTTTCTACAATTACTTCATCCATAAGGTTAAATAGTTCTTTTTCTTTTTTATGTTTTAAAAATTCTACAAAATCTACAACTTCTTTTTGTTCAGTTTCATTAAGTTCATTGAAATTTAATACAAGTTTTTCAGCTAAAGTCATAAAATCATCTCCTTAATAAAAATAATATTTATTATATATTATAATCTAAATGAAAGCTTTTTAAAATGATTACTGCATAATTTATTTCACAATCTATAACTATTGTAACATTGATCATAGTCCTAAGGAATTTATAAATAATTTATGTGAATTCCATGTTTTATTTTAGGCTCTGTTTTAAACCATTGTTGATAGTTGAGTATTAAAATTGTTACTTGAATTTATTCTTTGGAATATAACTCTTAGTCTTTGATTTTTTATCAAAACTGTAGATTATAGTTGTTGTTAAAGCAATAATTATCAATATATGTAGAATAATATGATAAACATCAGGAATATACACTGTTTCTGATGTGAAAATTTTAATTGCATCTTTAAAATATTCAATTTTCCCTTCAGTGCTTCCCATAAATCCATCCCTAAATATGGTATACCATTCATGACTTAAAAATTGAGTAATAAGCCACATAGAGTTCCATATTAAAAGAAGATATTTTCCTACCTGCTCTTTAAAAACGAATACGATAAATATAACTAATGGAATCACCATGAAAAACCACTCTTCTTTATATGAACTTGTAACCAAGTACTTATTACCAAAGTCAACTCCTATCATGGCTAAAAAGTACCATAAAAGAAGAACTACGTTTGAAATTATGCAATATTTTTTCTTCATTTCTTCTCTCCCAATTTTATAAAGATTTTATATTTCCTTCTCACAATATAACAAATGTGAGTTAAATTATAGTTTGATTACATACTAATTATAACATTAATTTTTTAACTTCTTTTAACCACTCTTGTCCATCTATAACATTCTATTTTTGATTCGTTGACAATTTTCTCAAGAGCTGTTACTGATATAGATTGCTTATCTCTATCATAAAAATAAAGATAAGTCATATATTAAAACTTTTTAAATACTCTAACCTTGGAAGCCATAATATTTATTACACAATATATATTAATATTGTGTAATAAATTATTCAGTTCTAAAGTGACTTAAATATGATTTAATACCTAAAACATATTATTACAAATTACTCGAATAAAATTAGCGTTAATATAACATAATAATATCGTAACATAAAGAATAAGACAACAAAGGAGAGATAACAATGAAAAAAAATGAAAGTATAGCTTGTGAAGTTACAGAATGTAAATACCACAGTGATCAAGAAAACTATTGTGCTTTAGACAAAATTCGTGTTGTAAAACACAGTGGTTCAGCAACTACAGTTGAACAA
Source organism: Terrisporobacter vanillatitrophus (assembly GCF_051148895.1). Classification (GTDB taxonomy): domain Bacteria; phylum Bacillota; class Clostridia; order Peptostreptococcales; family Peptostreptococcaceae; genus Terrisporobacter; species Terrisporobacter vanillatitrophus. The sequence goes on along the minus strand of NZ_CP154625.1, from coordinate 1,549,040 downwards.
ACTGATTGTGGAAGTTTTGCAAAAAAATAATTAATTTTAATACTGCCTACTTTGTGTAGGCAGTATTCTTTATTTAAGAAAGTTACTAACTTCATATATTTACACAAAATTAATTATATACATTGCTTTTTTAAACTGAAAAAGAGAGTCTTAGGCTAAAACTCTCTTTCTTAACAATATATTAAATTTATAAATTTACTCAGATTTAAACTTTTTTAGGCCTTAAGTCTGATTGACTTAAATGCTTTCTTATTACATATGTTGTTCCATCTTTTTTTAACTCTGCTTCATATGAATATCCATACTTTTCTATTTCATAATAATCTAGTATTCTAACTGCATCTCCTGCTTTTAAAGAAATATTCTTTGTGTTAGTTTCACTTCCATCTATATGTGCCTTTATCCTTCTATTTTTTGCAAGATAGGCTATGTCATTTATTTCAAATTCTCTTTTTATCATAAAATCTCCTTAAAATATATTTATAAAATTTCTTGAACTCTACCAACTATGCCACTTTCAAGCATAACCTTGATTCCATGGGGATGAGTTTTAGAATTTGTAAGTATTTTAGATACCACACCCTCTGTTAATTTTCCAGTTCTTTGGTCTTGTTTTTGAACTACTAATACTTTACTTCCTATTTTTATATTATCTCTATTTTGTCCATTCATATTTATTTCCTCTTTTTATTCAAAAAATATTTTTGTTATATTTTAAAAAAACTCTTATATCAAGTGATATAAGAGTTTTATATTCATAGTATTAATTGGTTGCGGAGACAGGACTCGAACCTGTGACCTTTGGGTTATGAGCCCAACGAGCTGCCAACTGCTCCACTCCGCGATATTATTTGATTTGTGTATTAACTATAACATATATAATTTAATATAACAACCCATTATTAAATTTTTCTTTCCTAACTTAACCATATAATAAGCATTATATATAGTATTAAACACCTAAAATCTTATGAAATAGCCTCTTGTGTTCAGATAAATCTTCCCCATTCATAAGGATAATAATCTCAGCGTCAGTTAAATATAATATTAATTTTAACATAATGTACATTTTTGGAAATTTCAAACACAAATTGTTTTATACTATTTTATTAACTATGCCAATTTATAGCCGGAAAATATATTCCTGAAGTTTTTTCTAAATCATATTCCTCATCACTACTTTCACCTTTACCTTGAGGATGTATATACCAAACAGTAAACTTAAAATCATCTACTTCATATGTAACTTCGGTTATTCCTTTATCTTTTTTATACTCTTTATTAGTCTCTTTAATTCCTTGTGGTAAAATACTTTTCACATATTCTAGAGACTCTTCCATGTTTCTCGTAGCTTTATCCATTTTGTCATAAACAGATGCCTTTATTAGTTTATCCTTTACTTCAGATAAACTATCCTGCATAGTTATCTTTCCAGTATCTTGCTCATCTTCTTTAATTATTTTTTAATTCTTGCTACACCCGATACTTAATATTGATACTAAACATATAACTATTATAAACGTTTTATTTATTTTCATATATTCCTCCCTTTTTATAAATTCTTACTGTTTTATTTATTAGACAGCAATTTAATAAAAAAAGTTTTAATTAAATAATTAATAAATTAAAACAATATTCATCTTAATTCTGTAATAGTTGAAATTTATATGTTATTCAAAATAAAAAAAATATATATTTATTATATATTTTTTCTTTTCTTGACTTAATGTTATCTCATACTTTCATTACTGTAAATCTAAAGCCTCAATAATTTTATATATTAGATAAATATATTTACATGTTAAAATAAAGTTATTAATGATATCATTAATAATAGGGTTCATCAATTTTTATAATATGATTCTTTCTATAAATAAATTATTAAGGAGGGGGATTAAATATGTAGCACCTAGAATAGTTAGTAGTCAATTCTAGATGTTCACAATTAGGGAAGAATAGATAACTTGAACTTATATATATGTAAGAATCGATTTATTAGATATATATTAGATAGGAGGTAGCTTAATTGATAAAAAAAAGTTTCATTAACATTGCTTGTTTCTTCTTATTATTAACTTTAGTTGGATGTAGTTCTTTTGTTTCTGAAATTGATTTGACTAAGTTAAGTAGTGCTGATGATGTTAATAACGCCTATAGTCAAAATTTAGATAAAATAAAAAATAAAGAGCAAATTCAAGAATTAAATATAACATCCTTAGATCAAATTCTTAAGTATGCACAAAATGCAAAAAACATTTCTTCAGAAAGTCAGAATTCATCAGATAAGATAGAGTTAATAAATAAACTTGTTGTTTTAGATGATTTATCTGTTAATACAAATAAAAATTTAAAAGATCAAACATTACAATATTTAGAATCAGAGTATAAAAATAACAAATTTGAAAATGATTTAGAAAAAAATTATTATTTAACATATTATCTTATAAACACAGTTCCTTCTGAAGGTAACCATCCACATAAGGTAATTATTGCTATGAATGATTTTATAGAGAATACTATAAAGTTAAAAGACTCTGAGAATGACAAAGAAACTCTAGAAAGATTGATAAAAGATAATAAAGAAAAAATTAACAAATCTGTTTATACAATTACTGAAATGTATGATTCTAACGGCAATAAGATTGAATATTAAATAATATTAAAATGGACAAAACATAATTATTATTGATGAAATAAAGTATATATTCTTGGAGTAAATATATTTTATGATATACTCCAATTGTAAATATATGGAATATTCAAAAGAGGGGAGGATTTATTTTTAATGATCAGAAAAGTTATGATGATTATATTTATTATATCATTTCTATCCATGGGCTGTAGTAACACTAAAAATATGAATGAACAAACAGAAAATACAAACAACTTACCTATTGAAGGTTCAGCAGAACAAAATATAACTTTTAAAGAATTGCAGTCTATTGCAGTGAATAATCTTGGAAAAGGATCTGATATAGATGGTAAAAGTAATTATGTCACTTATAGTAATGATACTATTCACGATAGAATCACAGTAAATACTACTCCGCAAGAAACATTTCCAGATATATCACAACTTAGTGAAGATAAATTTGAAAATGATATGAAAAAGATTAGGTTTTTAAGCTCCTATTATGAATTTGTTAAAAAAGAGTATGATAATTTTGCTGATGACATTTTAACAAAGGATGTCACTCAAGCTGATTTCTACAAGTTGATTATGAAATATAGGGATTTTATTCATAGTCGCTATATAGAAGGAGAATCAAAACAAGCTATTACTACTTATTTTTATATAACATTAGCTCTATCTAAAGAAGAAGGTTCTATTTCTGATATGATTAATGTAAAAAATGATAATTTAAGTAAATCAGAAAAAAGAAGTAGAATAAATGAAGAAAACGATATACGTTTAGAATCTAGAGATTATTCTGATACTAATATAAAGAATGTATATAATAAAATAGAATTTAACTAATCAATAAAAAAGAGTCATTGTTGAATAAATTCAACAATGACTCTTTTTTAATTTACTTAATTTAACTAAGTGTAAGCTATTTATGCCATCACTCGTATAAATGGTTTTGTTGAATTTGAATCAATACCCGTAGACACAAAATAAGGGTGGTTAGTTCCAGCTGAATAGAATGTATTGTCTCCTTGTGGATATTGAGAAGTACTTGTTTGATAATATTGTATTTGTAACCAGTTTTTCATTGATTCTCCAGTTTTTGCTCCAATTCTTCCTGATACATAACATCCATAACCAGCTCTTTTTCCTATTTGATTCTTATCACCATCATATATAGGAATACCACCATTTGTAGAATAAAAATTTTTAAATAATGGCTGCTTCTTACCACCAATCTTTTGTACCCAACCATATGCTTTTTCAATCCATAACCTAGCACGAGCAGCAGGAGTTCCTTTTGTAAAGTAACCAGACTGACTAATTCCTTGCTGTATATTAAATCTATTTTCAATATAACCAGTTGTAAACGTCCCGCCAGAATCTTTTATTTTTATTTGAGTCTTTGAATTACTTGATGATGAACTTAGATAAGTAAAATACTCTCCAGAGTATACACGAGCAACAACATAAGCTTTATCATCAGGTGAACTTGCACTTTTCATAACTGGGATGTATGAAACACCATTTGTATATTGTAAGTAGCCTAACTGGCTATGAGCACATTTTAATCCATCGTAATAGTGATTAGAGGTAGGATAACTACCAATATCAACGTGACCAGTGGAAGTACCAACAGAGCTTATTTTTATGATGTTCATTACCTCTTGTAACTTACCAGGCTCAACCTCTGAAAAATCCATGACTTTTAATTCTTCTACCGATCCATCAGAATCATTTAAAAGTTTCACTTTCTTAGGATAAATTCCCATATTAGAAAACTCCTCTTCCATTAAATCAAATTGTTCTGATATTTCGGTATTTAATATGTCGATTTCTTCCTCAGTCTCAGGAATTGATAATGTTTTAATGCCATCTTCTCCCAACATAAGTAAATCTTCCTCCTCTAA